>JBPEWX010000319.1:0-1942 GCA_052032235.1 Ilumatobacter sp.
GTCGCGGCGAGATCGACGGCGTCGAACAGCTGGCCCGCTACATCGAGCGACTCGAACTCGACTCGTCGCTCGGCGACATCCGCGGCGTGTTCGTCGCCCAGTCGATCAAACCCCAGGCCAAGGTGCTGGCCGAGAGCCGCGGCTTCACGTGGGTCGAGGTCGACTACGACCAGCTCCGCGGCATGACCCCCGACGAGCTCCGCCTGTTCTAGTTCCGGTTGGTTCGCCCGATCGCTGCGTTCCGTCTCGCCGCCGTCGGCCGAGAGGCCGACGGGGCTCACCGCGCCTTGCGCTCGAACGAACCAACTCGGAACTCGGAGACGACGATCGTTGCTCCCGCACCGCCTGCGGGGCCCGGCCGCTTCGGCGTTCGGGCCTGCCGGTAACACGCGTGTTACGTTCGGCGGCATGTCACAAGTCGTACGTGGAGTGGTGGCGCGGGCCAAGGGCGAGCCGGTCACCATCGAGAACATCGTCGTCCCCGATCCGGGCCCGGGTGAGGCCGTGGTCAAGATCCAGGCGTGCGGCGTCTGCCACACCGACCTGCACTACCGCGAAGGCGGGATCAACGACGAGTTCCCGTTCCTCCTCGGCCACGAGGCCGCCGGCACGGTCGAGGCGGTCGGTGAAGGCGTCACGAACGTCGCCCCCGGCGACTACGTCATCCTCAACTGGCGTGCCGTGTGCGGCGACTGCCGCGCCTGCCTGAAAGGCAAGCCGCAGTACTGCTTCAACACCCACAACGCCGAGCAGAAGATGACCCTCGAAGACGGCACCGAGCTGTCGCCGGCGCTCGGCATCGGTGCGTTCATCGAAAAGACCCTCGTCCACTCGGGCCAGTGCACCCCGGTCGATCCCGAGGCTCCCGCCACGGCGGCCGGCCTGCTCGGCTGTGGCGTGATGGCGGGCATCGGCGCTGCGATCAACACCGGCGGCGTCGGCCGCGGCGACTCGGTCGCCGTGTTCGGTTGTGGCGGTGTCGGCGACGCCGCGATCGCCGGCGCGCATCTGGCCGGCGCGTCGAAGATCATCGCCGTCGACCTCGACGACCAGAAGCTCGAGTGGGCCAAGGACTTCGGGGCGACCCACACCTGCAACGCCGGCACGACCGACCCGGTCGAGTACATCCGTTCCGTCACCGACGGCAACGGCGCCGACGTCTGTATCGAGGCGGTCGGCAATCCGAAGGTGTACGAGCAGGCGTTCTTCGCCCGCGACCTCGCCGGCACCGTCGTCCTGGTCGGCGTCCCGAATCCCGAGATGAAGATCGAGCTGCCGTTCATCGAGGTGTTCGGCCGCGGCGGCGCCCTCAAGTCGTCGTGGTACGGCGACTGCCTGCCGAGCCGTGACTTCCCGATGCTGATCGATCTGTACCAACAGGGCCGGCTCGACCTCGACCGCTTCGTGAGCGAGGAGATCTCGATCGACGACGTCGAGGAGGCGTTCCACAAGATGGAAGCCGGCGAGGTACTCCGCAGCGTCGTGGTGCTCGACTGATGCCGGTCGAACTGGTCACGACCGACGGTGTCTTCGCGCTCGACGGCGGCGAGTGGGAGGTCACCAACAACATCTGGTTGGTCGGTGACGACCGCGAGGTGGTCGTGTTCGACGCCGCCCACGACCATCGGCCGATCGTCGACGGCATCGGCGGTCGGAAGGTGAAGGCGATCGTCCTGACCCACGGTCACAACGACCACATCAACGCCGCCGTTCCGCTGCGCGATGCGGTCGACGCGCCGATCCTGATCCATCCCGACGACCGCATGCTGTGGGACGTCGTCTGGCCCGACCACTCCCCCGACGGCGAGGTCACCCCCGGATCGACGGTCGACGTCGCCGGGCATCGTCTGGGCGTCGTGCACACGCCGGGTCACTCCCCGGGCTGCTGCTGCTTCCACGACGTCGACGCCGGCGTCGTCTTCTCGGGCGACACGCTCTTCTG
>JBPEWX010000032.1:0-4094 GCA_052032235.1 Ilumatobacter sp.
GAGATCCCGAGCTGTTCCTCGACGACCGGGCCGAGGCCCTCGTACGTGAAGTCCCAGTCGACGCGTGTCGGCAGCTGATCGACCGGCACGAGCGCGTTGATGGCTGCTCCCGGGCGCAACAGCGCGAGCGACGGGTTGCCACCCTCGGGGTCGGGCATCGCGAACAGGGCGACCTGATCGATGCCGTAGCCCGACTCGACCAGCGCAGCATCGAGCGAGTCGATCGTTCCGTCGAACTCGAGCGGTTCGGGTGCCGCTGCGCCACTGATGAGCACCGCCGCGTCCTGGCCCGGCAGGAGCAGGCTGACGCCCGATCCCGAGCGACCGGCCGTGCCGGCCGAGTAGACGGTGACGTCGGCCGGGTCGGCGCCCGCTGCTTCGAGTTCGGCGAGGAACGGATCCCAGCTGCCGTCCCAGTCGAGCACTTCGGCATCGGCGCCGCCTGCTCCCTCGGGGAGCAGGGTGATCGCCTGCAGCTCGCCGTCGGGTCCGGTGATGCGAACCAGGTCGAACTGGGCGTCGGCGTACTCGGCGGTGACCGCCGACTTCGGCAGGATCGTGCCCTGGGCGATCTGTGCCTCGGTCTTGAGCGAGGTCACGAACATGTAGCCGAACGGCAGCAGGAACAGCACGACGATGCCCATCGTGAACATCGTCAGCAGCGATCCCCACAGGAACCGCTTGTGCTTGCCGTCGAGCTCGCTGTAGGTCGTGGTCGGTTCCTTGCCGAGGTTCGGGCGTTTGCGCTGCTTCGGCTCGGTGGCGGGCGGGTCGGAGGTGACGGTCATCAGCGTTCCTCGTACTCGTAGTGCACCCAGTACTTCGCCGACCAGAACAGCAGCAGGGTGAGCGAGAAGACGACGATGAACATCGCCCAGGCGAGCGCGGCGCCGTATCCCATCCGGAAGTTGACGAACGTCTCGTTGTAGAAGTGCATCGTGTAGAAGAGCGCGATGTTGTCGACGCCGCCGTTGCGGTCGGTGAGTGCGAACGGCACGAGGAAGTACTGGCCGAGGCCGACCAGCAGGATCACGATGTTGTAGAAGGTGATCGGCGAGATCATCGGCCAGGTGACGTCACGGAAGAGGCGCCATGTGCCGGCGCCGTCGATGCTGGCCGCCTCGTAGAGGTCGCGCGGCACGCCGTTGAGCGAGGCGATGAAGATGATCATCGCGTTGCCGATGCCCCACAGCCCGATGTAGGCGAGCGTCGGCATGATCCACGCCGACGATCGCAGGTAGTCGGGTGAATCGACACCGAACCAGCCGAGGAACTTCGCCCACCAGCCCGACTGCGGGTTGAGGTAGAAGCGCCAGACGATCACGGCGGCGATGAACGGCACCATGGAGGGGAGGTAGAACAGGACGCGGAAGAAGCCGCGCCCCCAGAGGTGCTTCGCGGTGAGCAGATAGGCCAGGGCCAACGGCACGAAGATGCCGAGCGGCACGGCGAAGCACGCGAACTTGAGGGTGACCCACAGGCCGTGCGAGACACGGGGGTCGTCGAACATCCGCTTCCAGTTGTCGAGGCCGACGAACTCGGTCGGCTCGGTGGAGGCGAGGGTGTAGTTCGTGAAGCTGAGCACGAACGAGGCGACGATCGGGATCAGGAAGAAGGCGAAGAGGCCGATGAGCCAGGGCGAGACGAAGAACAACCCCCACCGTCGCTCGCGGCGAGCGATGGAGCCGCGTTCGCCCCGGAGGGAGGAGGAGCCGTGGTCCGACTCCTCCCCCCCAGTGAATACTGCTGTCATGTGTCAGTCCGGGTCGTAGGTGGTGATGATGGTCGAGGTCAGCCTTCGGCTGCGGCCCACATCTCGTTGAGCTGGGCCTCGATCTCGGCGGCGCGTGCGTCGACGTCGAGCGTCGGGTCGCCGCTGATCTCGCCTTCCAACTCCTCGATGAGCGTGAGCGACTCGAGGTAGGCCGGCATGTACGACTCGTGGCTCGGCACGTCGGGGTACTGGCCACCGGCGACGATGACGTTCCAGTTCACGCCCTGATCGAACGTGGCGTCGAGACCGGCGAAGTAGTCGGCCTGGATGTCGGGTCGTGCGGGCATGGCGCCGTAGATGGTGAGCAGGTCGAGCGCGATGTCGTCCTGGAAGTAGGTCAGCACCTCGAACGCCTCGTCGGGGTTCGCCGTGTCCTTGTGGATCCGGAAGATGTCGGCGTGGAGCTTCGACACGACGTTGCCCTCGTAGCTCGGCACGATCGCGAGATCCCAGAACTTGGCGGCGTTGCCGTCACCGTCGAACAGGCAGCACGTGTACCACTGGTGCGTGTTCGCCATCGCGACCTTGCCCGAGTTGAACGCGTTGCCGGCCAGGAGGTCCGAGTCGATCTCGGTCTGGTCGGGGACGAAGCCCGATTCGTGCTTGGCAGCGTGGTACCAGTTCCACTCCTCGATCCACTGTTCGGGGATCTTGGCGGTGCCGTCGTCCTGCAGGATCTTGCCGGCGCCGAAGAAGGTGCCCTGGGCCATCGGCGGCTCGGTCCACTGGTGGATGTAGCCCCACTGGACCGTGTCGTCCTTGTCGAACCCTTCCTCGGTGGCGTTGAGGCCGGCCGAGTCGATGGTCATGAGCTTGCCGATCTCTTCGACCTTCGCCCAGTCCCAGGTGCCTTCGTACTCGGTGCCTTCGCCGTAGACGGCGGTGCCGTCGGGGCCGTACTCCTGCGGCGGGTACGGCAGACCGGCGGCGTCGAACAGCTCGGTGTTGAAGAAGATCGCCGACGGATACGACGCGAACGGCAGACCGCGCAGGGCACCGTCGTCGTCGACCCAGGCCTCGACCTGAGCGGCGGGGTAGATCGACAGGTCGTACCCGGTCGACTCGATCAGCGGATCGAGGTCGAGGTACTGACCGGCGAACGAGTTCGAGCCCTCGCGGCCGACCGGGCCGATGATGTCGGGGGCGTTGCCGGCGGCGATCTGGGTCGCCAAGGTCTGCGCGGCCGTCTCGTTGGGGACGAACTCGACTTCGATCTGGATGTCGTCGTGGGTCGAGTTGAACTCGTCGACCAGTGCCTGCTGGCGGTCGATCTGCTCGTCCTGCGAGCCGGTGCCGAGACCGACGAACCACCGGACGGTGGTGGCGTCGCTCGCCGGTTCCTCGGCGGGTTCTTCGGCCGCGGTGTCCGCCGGTTCGTCGGCGGGCTCGTCTGCCGGCTCGTCGGCGGGCTCTTCGGCGGGCTCGTCGGCGGGCTCTTCGGCCTCGTCGGCGGGCTCGTCTGCCGGTTCCTCGGTGGACTCGGCGGGTTCGTCGGCGTCTGACGATTCGTCGTCGTCACCGCCGCACGCGGCGGCGACCAACGCCAGGCTCATCACGACGGCGCCGACTCGGGCACCGCGTGAGGTACGCGTCGTGCGTAGCATGGTGGATGTTCTCCTTACTGATGGGCTGTAGACAGGCTTGAAGTAGTGGGAACGGCTGGGGTCCGACTCGTCCTCGGGCTCCAGCGCGCATCGGTCTCGGTCAAGGTCGGGTCGTCGAACCTCCTTGTACGAGTGGCGGCACGATCGAGATCGACGTGAGATCGGTCTCGCCGTGCACGAGCTTGTTGAGGAGTTCGACCGCGGAGCGTCCGATCTCGTCGAACGGTTGCACCACGCTCGTGATGGTCGGTTCGATCACCTCGTCGAACGCCGTGCCGTCGAATCCGACCACGAGCACGTCGTCGGGCACCCGGAAGCCGGAGCGTGCACCACTGAGGATGGCGCCGACGGCCATCTCGTCGTTCGAGGCGAAGATGCCGTCGACGCCCTGCTCGAACAGTGCGGCGCCCGCCGGGAGGCCCGACGCACGACTGAACCGACCGTGGGCGATGAGCGTCTCGTCGACCGGCCGGCCGGCCCGTTCGTGGGCGAGGCGGTACCCGTCGAGACGGGCCCGGGCGTCGGCGCGGTCGAGCGGACCGGCGATGCATCCGACGCGCTCGCACCCTTGTTCGAAGAGGTGGGTGACGGCACCCGCCGCCGACTCGGTGTTCTCGACGTCGACGCTGAGCACGTCGTCACGGGTCGGGTGGGTGCCGATCAGTACGGTCGGCAGGGCCGAGTCGAACAACTCGTCGACCCACTGTTTGTCGGCG
>JBPEWX010000320.1:0-4737 GCA_052032235.1 Ilumatobacter sp.
CGCGCTGAGCGACAAGCCGAGTGCGATCGGCGGTGCGAGCAGCATCGGGGCGATGTCGAGACCGATCACGTCCCACTCGACGGCGACGAGCGCGGCGCCGAACACGACGACGAGGGATGCGGCCCGGACGCTCCAGGTGAAACGCCACGCCCGGGTGATGGCGACGGCGGCGACGACGGGGACGTAGAGCGCCAGTGACATCAGCACGAAGCGTTGGTCGTCGGTGCCGAGCGTGGCGATGTCGGCGATCGAGCGACCCGTCGAACCCGCCGCCTCCGGGCTCCACAGCGCGCCCCGCAGCCACTCGAAACTCCACGGCAGGTTGAGGACGAAGGCGACGACGACCGAGATCGCGGTGGAGCCGCTCAGCCAGGCGGCGACCTTCCACGAACCGCCGGCGAGCAGGGTCGCGAGACCGAGGACGACGCCGACCACGGCCCACAGCACGATGACGACGGGCACGAAGGCGGTCACGACGGCCAACACCAGGCTGAGGAAGCCGATCGCGCGGACCCGGTGGCGCCAGCCGACCGGCGCGATGCCGTCGGTGATGTCGAGGTCGACCACGGTCGGATCGGCCGGTTCGAGACCGGCGGAGCGCCGCACGAGGTGGACGAGCCAGGGCAGGGCTGCGTACCAGGCGAGCGCCGACCAGTCGCCGCGGCCCAGCAGACCGGGCACGAGCGGCGTCGCGACGTAGACGACCATGCCCGCGATGCGGGCACGGTTCAGCGGGAAGACCGTCACGAGCCGCCAGGCGCCGAGCGCACCGATCAGGTAGCCGCCGACGATCGACAGCATGAGCAGCGCCTGCATGCGGAACAGGGTCACGATCGACGCCCCGGCCATCACGACCCACCCGGTCGGCAGCGGCGACGCGGATCCGAACGAGCGCCCGTCGAAGCTGGCGCGATAGTCGGTCAGCAGATCGCTCGGGCTGTCCGGGAACGGCAGGAACTCCCCGACCGACGGGACGCCACCGCGGATGAACTGACGGCTGCCGATCACGACGGCGAGGACGACCAGGAACCAGGCGAGCGGCGGACCGAACGATGCCTCGCGCCAACGACGCACCGTGCTGTCGGCGCCGACGTAGGTGGTCGTCTCCTTGCCACGCAGGTACGAGGTCAGGCGCGAGCTGCCCCGGTCCTGGAGACTCAGCACCTCCCGCTCGTGCACGATGCGCTGCCCGGCGATCGCCCGGCGGCGCTTCACGATCGCTCCGGTGCGCGGGATGAGGCCCCCGAGTGCCCGGAGTGACGCCAACGCCTCACCGAAACGGCCCGTGAACAGCCCGACGACGAGTTCGACCATCGTCAGCAGGACCATCTGGATCGAACGACCGAGCAGTCGCGACGCTCCCGTGAGGGTGGCCACGACCCGCATCCGGTGCCGGGCCCGCATCGTGCGGTGCGGCAGGTCGGGACGGCGCAGTTCGAGTTGTTCGCGGTGGCGGACGACGGCGTCGGGCACCACGACGACACGAGCGCCGGTCATGTGGGCACGCCAGCAGAGGTCGACGTCGTCGCCGTGGAAGGTGATGGCCGGGTCGAAGCCGCCGAGGGTGCGGAACAGGTCGGCCCGGACGAGGAAGCAGGCCGACGGGAGGACGAACACGTCGCGGACGGCGTCGTGCTGCTCCTGGTCGAACTCCCCCGGTTCGATGATGCTGTCGACCTCACCGAAGCGGTCGAGACCGAGACCCACGTGCTGGAGCCGGCGGGGTTCGTCCCAGTCGACGATCTTGGGGCCGACGACACCGGCGTTCGAGCGGAACAGTTCGGCGACGAGCACACGGACGGCGTCGGGTGCGAGCGCCACGTCGTCGTGACAGATCAGGAAGAAGCCGTTGTCGCCCTCGACGAGTCGCAACACCTCGTTGGCGCCGGCGCCGAAGCCGATCGTGCCGGGCAGGGTGCGGATGAACGCGCTCGGGAGCACGTCACGGATGCGCGCCGAGAGGTCCGCCGCACGGCCGTCGTCGCGCTCGGTGAGCAGGAAGAGGGTGCGGAAGTTGGCGTAGTCCTGGGCGGCGAGCGATGCGAGGGTCTCGTCGAACCAGTCACCCGGTTCGTGCACGACCATCACGGACACGACCGACGGAACGAGTTGGGGGTCCGTCTCCACGATGGATCGAGGCTACTCCCGCGACGTGCCGAGTTGGCGGCGCATCGAGGTCGAGGCGCCGAGACGGCACTGCGCGCTGTTACCGACGTCACACCACGCACGGGACGGAATTCGACCCGAGTGCTTGCAAGAGTTAGCACTTTGTGGCACACTTGCAATCACATCGCCGGAGCCGACGGCGCCCCCCGACGCCGGTTCCGACCCGACCCGAAAGGCACCACCATGATCGACTTCACCGCGCTCGACCCCCGCAAGATCGACTTCCAGAAGCTCGACGTCACCAAGATCGATTTCACCGATCTCGACCTCACGAAGCTCGACCCCCGCAAGATGGAACTCCCCGAGTTCGACCTGCCGAAGTTCGACCTGCCGAAGTTCGACATGCCCGAGTTCGACATGCCGAAGTTCGAGATGCCCGACGTCGACGTGCCCGCCGAGGTCGACCGCGTCGCCGACTTCGTCCGTGACGTCACCTACGCCGGCATCGGCGCCTGGGTGATCGCTGCCCAGAAGGTCGACGCCGAGGTGCGCAAGCTGGCCGCCAAGGCCGCCTGACCGCCACCACGATCGCGAGCCGAGCGGCTCGCACCGTCCCCCCACGAAGCGCAGGACGGCGGATAACGTGAAGACCTCGTGTCCTCGTCCGCCTCTCCTGCGCTTCGTCGCGTTCCCCTCCCCGAAGGCACCATCCCGGTCGGCCTGAGCCTGCTCATCGCGGGCATCGCGACGTACGCCTTCTTCATCGTCGGCGAACAGGCGCTCGGCAGCGAGGAAGCCTTCGCCCCGATCGTGTCGCTGTGGTTCGCCACCTTCTCGCTCGCCCCCGGCTTCTTCCTCCCCCTCGAACAGGAGATGGGCCGGGCGCTGTCGCACCGCAAGGCCCGCGCCGAAGGCGGCCTCCCGGTCGTCAAGCGACTCGTCACGCTCGGTGCCGTGATCGTCGGCCTCGTGCTCATCGCGATCCTGTTCGCCAGTCCGATCATCACGTCCGAGTACTTCGACGGTGACTGGTGGATGTTCGCCGCACTCGCCACCGCCTTCGTGGCGTATGCACCGGCCCACCTCGCTCGCGGGATCTGCGCCGGCACCGGGCGGTTCAAGTCGTACGCGATCGTCATCAGCTCCGACGGCATCGTCCGCATCGTCGCCTGTGTCGCCCTCGCGGCGATCGGGATCACCGCCGCCGGTCCGTACGGCTTCGCCGTCGCCCTGGCACCGCTCGTGCCGGTCACCTACGTCGGCCTGCGCGGTCAGCTCCGCACGAAGCCCGGTCCGCCGGCCGAGTGGCAAGAGGTCAGTCAGAACCTCGGTTGGCTCCTCGTCGGCACCGTCTGCGCAGCGGCACTCCTCAACGCCGGGCCGGTCACCGCGACCCTGCTCGCCGGCCCGAACGAGCAGGGCCTCGTCGCCCGGTTCGGCTACGGGGTGCTGCTCGCCCGCATCCCGCTGTTCCTGTTCCAGGCGGTGCAGGCGGCGCTGCTCCCCCGCCTCTCGCGTCTGGCCGCCAAGGGCGAGTTCGCCGAGTTCCGTGACGGACTCCGCAAGCTCATGTACCTGGTCGCCGCCGTCGGCGTGGTCGGCACGGCCGGAGCGTTCATCCTCGGCCCGTTCGTGATCGAGACGGTCTACGACACCGAACTGTCGGGCCGCACGCTCGCGATGCTCGCTCTGTCGAGCGCGATCTACATGGCGGGCCTCGCCACCGCCCAGGCGGTCATCGCCCTCCAGGGCCACAAGTGGGTGGCGCTCGGATGGAGCGTCGGGGTCGTCATGTTCGTGCTCGGCACGTGGCTGTCGAGCGATCTGCTGTTCCGCCGGATCGAGATCGGCCTCGTGATCTCGAGTGCCTCGGCGCTCGCGATCTTCGCGTTCGCACTCCGACGGAAGCTGGCGTCGGGCGCCGTGCCGACGAGCGACTCGGTGATGGACGCCATCACCGACATGCCGATCGACGGCTGACGGTCACGCCGACCGGCCGGACACCGCGACGGCGATCTCGGCGGCGACCCGAGCGTTGTTCTCGGCGAGCGCCAGGTTCGCCGGCACGCTTCGACCGGCGGTCGCCTCGCCGATCCGACCGAGGACGAACGGTGTGACGGCGGCACCCACGATGCCGGCCGCGTCGGCGTCGGCGAGCGCCTGGGCCAACACATCGTCGAGCACGGCGGCGTCGAGCGCGTCGGCGTCCGGGATCGGGACGGCGACCAGCATGCCCGAGCGATCGCGGCTGCGGGCGGCGAGGATCGCAGCGACCTCGTCGGCCGACTCGACGCGATGCGGCACCGGCACACCCGACGACCGGGTGTAGAACGCCGGGAAGTCGTCGTGGCGCCAACCGAGCACGGGCACCCCGACGGTCTCGAGGTACTCGAGGGTGCGCGGCAGGTCGAGGAACGCCTTGGCACCGGCGCTGACGGTGATCACCGGATGGTGGGCCATGGCGTCGAGGTCGGCGCTGATGTCGCCGGTGAGTTCCGAGCCGCGGTGTACCCCGCCGATCCCGCCCGTGGCGAACACGCTCACACCGGCGTGGGCGGCGAGGGCCACCGACGCCGAGACCGTCGTCGCACCGAACTCCCAGCCCTGGCCGATGGCGACGGCGAGATCGCG
>JBPEWX010000321.1:0-5445 GCA_052032235.1 Ilumatobacter sp.
CCCTCCTTCTTCGACCCGATCGCCGGGGCGTCGGACGGGACCGGTTCGATCACGACGAGGTCGACGTGCGTCGCCCGAGCGCCTGGGAGGTCGGCCAGCTCGGCCTGCATCATCTCGCCGAAGCCCCGGTGGTGTTCGACCGAGTCGACCGAGTCGACACGCTTGGCGAGCCAGATCGTGCTCGCTCCGGATCCCCACTCGAACACCCGGATCGGTGCCGCCCGCCCGTCGAGCCACCGTTCGACCTCGTCGATGGCGCCGTAGGTCCACCACGGGACGTCGAGCTGCGCGATCGCCAGCGAGTCGTGCGCACAGAACAGGCTGTACGCCCAGTGCCGACGCCGGTTGCTGCGCGCCGGCGGTTCGTCGCCCAGCACGCCGATGCGCCGCAGCCCCCGACCGACGCCGCGTGCACCCGCCGCGTAGGCCGACTTCACCGTGCTGACCGCATTCATGGGTCCGGAGTATGCCTGACGCCGACCCGGCTCAGTACCCGCTCGCCGTTCCCTGCGCGATCGCCACGCGCACCTCACCCACGATCTCGGCCATCCGCTGCGCGTCGGGACGCTTCACGTTCACGAGTGGTGGCACCAGACCGACCGACTCGACGATCGCCGTCTCGCCCCCGATGAGGGCGACCGTGTCGGCGAGTTCGTCCGGCGTGAGCGACGTGCGGAGCGTGCCGCCGACCGCACCGAGCACCTGGTCGTAGCGAGAGAGGATCTCGACCGCCGAGATCTGTTGCGCCATCGCGGCGAGCAGATCGCGCTGGCGGCGGGTGCGCTGGTAGTCGGAGTCGGCGTACCTGCTGCGCACGTACCCCAGGGCGAGAGTGCCGTCCATCTCGATGGTGCCGGGTCCGATCGTCGGCGGGTAGTCGTACTTCGCGCCGGGGACGTTGCCCGGCATGGGGATCTGCTTCGTCACACGGACCGTCACACCACCGAGCGCGTCGACCAGATCGAGGAAGCCCTGCATGTCGACGAGGACGTAGTCGTGGATCGGCACGTCGAGCGTGTAACCGATCGCCTGGGCCGTCGCGACGATCCCGGGGTGGATGTCACCCTCGGTGTCGTAGGCGGCGCGCAGACTGCTGCTCGACGACACGATCGGGTACACGGCGTTGGCCAACCCGGTGAACCCGTAGGGATAGCGGGTCTCGAGCAGCGACCCCGGCGGGAACAACAACCGCTCCATGTCACGTGGGATCGACACGAGGCTCGCCCGCCCCGACGGGGTGTGGATGCTGAGCAACATCATCGTGTCCGTGCGCAAACCACTGCGACCGGGTCCGGCGTCACCGCCGAGCAACAGGATGTTGCGCACGTCGGCGACGACGGCCGGATCGACCCCCGACCGGGGGCGGGCCGGCTTCACGAGCGGCACGGTCGTCGTGGTGGTGCTGCCGTCCATCTCGATGGTCGGCAGTGGCCCGCGCTCCCACGGTCGTTCGACAGCGGGGACCGAGGTGAGAGGCTCCACCTCGACGGTCGGCAACGTCGAGGTCGGGGCGTCGTCGTCGGGGTCGAAGACCGCGGCGTCGTCGGCGGTCGGGGTGAAGACGGGAGCGATGTCGGCCCGGGCCTGGGCGACGTCGACGATCCCGATGCTCAACGGCACGACGGCGACGAGCGCCGCGATCGCTCCACCCATCGTTCGCTCTCGCGAGCGACTCCCCGCGGCGAACCACATCCCGAGTGCGACCACGCGGGTGACGAGCGCCGCGACGAACGCGACCAGCACCCAGGCGAGGTACGTGCGATCGAGGCTGAGAGCGACCCAGTTCCGCCCCGAAACGACCGCCCAGACCATCACGACCAGGGGGAATGCCACACCCAGCCCGAGCAGCACGATCGCCGCCGACGGGCGCGTCCGACGCTGGAGCCAGCCGGGCAGCACGAGCGCCGTTGCGAGTTCACGGACCAGTTCCATTTCTCCTATCCGCGTAGTGTTAATGCCGCAGCGGGCCTCGTAGACTCGAGCCTATGTCGGAGCTGTTCCGTGTTGACGGACTTCATGCACGCCCCGCGACCGAGCCGGGGGTGACCCCGGGCGACGAGATCCTGCGTGGCATCGACCTGGCGGTCCAGCAGGGCGAGGTGCACGCCATCATGGGCCCGAACGGTTCGGGCAAGAGCACCCTCGGCACCACCCTGCTCGGCTCGCCCGAGTACGAGGTGACGTCCGGTTCGATCAACTTCCTCGGTGACGACGTCACCGAATGGCCGACCGACGAGCGCGCCAAGGCCGGCATGTTCCTCGCCTTCCAGTACCCGCAAGAGATCGCAGGGGTCTCGGTCATCCAGTTCCTCCGCCAGGCACTGTCGGCCCGCAAGGGCATCGACTTGAGCGTCCTCGAGCTGCGCCTCGCCACGATGGAGTGGATGGGCCGCCTCGGGATGGACTCGTCGTTCGTCGACCGGTACCTCAACGAGGGTTTCTCCGGCGGCGAGAAGAAGCGCAACGAGATCATGCAGATGGCCATCCTCGAACCCGAGCTGGCGATCCTCGACGAGACCGATTCCGGCCTCGACATCGACGCGCTGCGCATCGTCGCCAAGGGCATCCAGGAGGTCCGTACCGAACGCCCGAACATGGGCGTCGTGCTGATCACCCACTACCAGCGACTGCTCGACGAGTTGCAGCCCGACCACGTGCACATCCTGGTCGACGGCCGCATCGTCCAGTCGGGCGGCATGGAACTCGCCGAACAGCTCGAGCGCGACGGCTACGAAGCCTTCCGGGCCACCGCCTGACGTTTCGATGAGGAGCGTTCGATGAGCACCGACACCGCCACGACGACCGGCACCGACTGGACCGCCGTCCGGGCCGACTTCCCGGTCCTCCAGCGCGAGATCGACGGCGCCCCGATCGTCTACCTCGACTCGGGCAACACGTCGCAGAAGCCCCGTCAGGTCATCGACGCGATGGACGAGTTCCTCCGCAACGAGTACGCGCCGATCAACCGGAGCGCCTATCGGCTCGCGGCGGCGGCCACCGACCGCTACGAGGGCGGCCGCTCCGCCGTCGCCCGACTCGTGAATGCCCCGCACGCCGACGAGGTCGTGTTCACCAAGAACGCGACGGAGGCGCTCAACCTGATCGCCTCGTCGTGGGGCGGCGCCAATCTGTCCGCCGGCGACGCCGTGGTGCTCACGCACATGGAGCACCACGCCAACATCGTGCCGTGGCAGATGTTGGCCCAGCGAGCCGGCGTCGAGATCCGCTGGGTACCCCTCACCGACGACGGTCAGCTCGACCTGACCGACCTCGACAACCTGCTCGACGGAGCGAAGGCGTTCTCGTTCACGGCGATGAGCAATGTGCTCGGCACGATCACGCCGGTCACCGAGCTCTGCCGACGAGCCCACGACGCCGGCGCACTCGCGATCGTCGACGCCTGCCAGTACGTGCCCCACAACGTCACTGACGTCCAGGCGTGGGACGCCGACTTCGTGGCGTTCTCCAGCCACAAGATGTGCGGTCCGTCCGGCATCGGAGCGCTCTGGGGCCGCATGGAACTGCTCGACGCGATGCCGCCCTACATCGGCGGCGGCAACATGATCGCCGACGTCAAGCTCGACGGGTTCACCACTGCGCCGGTGCCGGCCAAGTTCGAAGCCGGCACCCCACCGATCGTCGAAGCCGTCGGGTTCGGCGCGGCGGTGGAGTACCTCGAGTCGATCGGCATGGCCGAGATCCGTCGCCACGAGATGGACCTCACGCGCTACGCCCTCGACACCCTGGCCGAGCGCTACGGCGACGAGATCACGATCCACGGCCCCGACAACGTCGAGGTGCGTGGTGGCGTGCTCAGCTTCGCGTTCCGCGACATCCACCCCCACGACGTCAGCCAGGTGCTCGACGAACGAAACGTGTGCGTCCGCGCCGGGCACCACTGCGCCAAGCCGCTGATGCGGCTGTTGGGAGCGACCGCGACCGCACGTGCGAGCCTGTACCTGTACAACGACCGCTCCGACGTCGACGCGCTGGCCGATGCGCTCGACGGCGCCACCGATATCTTCGGGTTCTGACGAGCCCAGCCCGCCGGGAGGACACCAATGCCAGGCCTCGAAGACCTGTACCGAGAGATCATCCTCGACCACTACCGCACGCCACGGAACCGTGGTGAGCTCCCGGTACCTCCTGCACGTCACGCCGAGGGACACAATCCGCTCTGCGGTGACGAGATGACCGTCTACCTCGACGTGTCCGGCGACGGCGACGACGCCGTCGTGAACGACATCAAGATCGGCGGCCAGGGCTGTTCGATCTCGCAGTCGTCCGCCTCGATGATGAGCGCTGCAGTGAAGGGCAAGTCGGTCGGCGAAGTGCGAGCACTCGTCCACAAGTTCAAGGGCATGATGTCGATCGACGTCGAGGGCGAGCCGTCCGTCGACGTGCCACTCGGCGACCTCGAGGCGTTGCAGGGCGTCGTGAAGTTCCCGGTCCGCATCAAGTGTGCGACCCTCGCCTGGAACACCCTGATCGACGCGCTCGAGTCGGCACCCTCCGATTCCTGAACCGTCGTCGCCGCGTGCGACAGTCGACATCGTGACCGAGACCGTCGACCCCCTGTCGTCCCCCGACGCCGTGCGGGCGGCGCGCCAGCGCGCCGGACGTGCGATCCGAGACCTGAGCCACGCCTTCATCGGGCGCCACGCCACGGTCGATCAGATCGACCGTCTGTCGGAGGTGCTCGAGGGGATCACCGCCGAGCTCTGGCCCCAAGGTGAGCGTTCCCGCATCGACGCGTTCGTCGGTGAGCGCGACGCCGAGTACCCCCAAGGTCGGTTCACCCACGACTTCGACGACCGTCCCGTGTCGGGCACGGCATCGCCGTACGGGCTCGACCTCGACCTGCACCGCCACGGCGACGAGATCGAGGCGCTCGTCACGCTCCGCTCGGCGCACGAGGGCGCCCCCGGGCGCAGCCACGGCGGGTTCGTCGCAGCACTGTTCGACGACGTGTTCGGCTTCGTGCTCGGGGTGATCAAGCAGTCGGCATTCACCGGTGAGCTCAGCGTCCGCTACCACGCTGCAACGCCGCTGTTCAGTGAGCTGGCCTGCCGCGTCCGGCTCGATCATCAGGACGGTCGCAAGATCTACCTCGTCGGCGAGCTCACCGAACGCTCGTCCGGAACCGTGATCGCCACCGCGAAGGCGACCTTCATCGCCGTCGACCCGGAGATGTTCGCCCGCATGACCGCCGAACGGCCGCCCCCGCCCGACGAGTCGTCCACCCAGACGGTGTGATCAAGTACCTCGGCTCGAAGCGTCGGCTGGTCCCGGTGCTGACCGAACTGTGCGAACGGTCGGGCGCGCGGACAGCGCTCGATCTGTTCACCGGAACCACCCGGGTCGCCCAGGCGTTCAAGTCGACCGGTGTCGAGGTGACGGCTGCCGACGCCGCTCGCTACAGCGAGGTGTTCGCCCGAACCTGGA
>JBPEWX010000322.1:0-7228 GCA_052032235.1 Ilumatobacter sp.
ACGCCGGCGAGATCGTCACCCTGATCGGTCCGAGCGGCTGCGGCAAGACGACGCTGCTCCGCATGATCGCCGGACTCGAACGTCCGACCGGCGGCTCGATCACGATCGACGGGTCCACGCCGGACGGCGCCCGGAGGACGAAGCGGATCGGGTTCATCCCGCAATCCCCGGCGCTGCTGCCTTGGCGCACTGTGGAAGCGAACGCGCGCCTCCTGCTCGATCTCAACACGTCGGCGAACCCGGCGTCCCCGCCCGACCCGATCGAGTTGTTGGAACGGGTCGGGCTGGGCGAGTTCCGCCAGGCGTACCCGCACGAGTTGTCGGGCGGCATGCAGCAGCGAGTCGGTCTCGTCCGGGCGTTCGCGCTCGGCGCTCGATACCTGCTGATGGACGAGCCGTTCGCCGCGCTCGACGAGATCACCCGCGCCGACATGCGACACCTGCTCGCCGAGCTGTGCGAGCCGACGGGCGCTGCCGTCGTGTTCGTGACGCACTCGCTCGCCGAGGCCGTGTTCCTCTCCGACCGCGTCGCCGTGATGCGACCACGCCCTGGCTCGATCATCGACACGATCGACGTCGATCTCCCCCGCCCTCGACGACCCGAACTCGAGGACGACCCGCGCTTCTTCGCGCTCGAGTCGTCACTGCGCACGACGCTCATGTCCGGAGCCGGCCGTGCGTGAGCGTCGGAGCAACGCAGCACTGTGGACCGTGATCGGGACCATCGTCCTGATCGGGTTCTGGGAGGCGGTGGTCCGTCTCCTCGACGTGCGACCCATGGTCCTGCTCGCGCCGAGCCGGATCGTCTCGACGTTCGTCGACGATCCCGGACCGTACCTCCAGGATGCCTGGATCACCGGGCGTCATCTCGTGTACGGGTTGGCGATCTCGCTTGCGATCTCCCTCCTGATCGGTGCGTCGCTGGCGGCGATCCGTCCGCTCGAACACGCCTCCCAACCGATGCTCGTCCTGATCATGGTCACCCCGTGGGTGGCCTACATCACGTCCGTCGTGCTCATCGTGGGGAGCGGGCAGCGAGCCGTCGTGTTCCTCGTGGCGTTCGTGACGATCCCGGCGTTCGTGTACGCCACCGTGGGCGGCATGCGATCGGCCGATCCGGCGGCTCGCGAGCTGTTCGCCTCGATCGATGCCTCGAAGTGGGAGGTGCTGTGGCGCCTCCGGCTGCCGTCCGCGTTGCCCTCGTTGTTCACCGCGATGCGGTTCAACATCGGTCTCGGGCTCGGCGCCGCCTACTTCGCCGAGGGCGCAGCGCTCCGCCTCGACGGTTTGGGTGACACCGGTCGACGGGCCGCGTCGTTCAGCGACGGCGAGGGCCTCTGGACGACGATCCTGTGCACTGCCGTGCTCGGCCTGCTCGCCCAGGTCGTGGTGGCCGTCGTCGAACGGTCGACGCTGCGCTGGCACCAGTCCCAGCGCTGACGGCGGGCGAACCGTCGAGGTGGAGCGAGTGAGTTCGGAATCCGAACCGAATCCTCCTACACTCTCCCCGACCGCTCGGGCGACCACGCTCGGGCCGAGACGACGTCTGGAAGAACCCTCATGATGCGTTCCGCGATCGCCCTGCTGGCAGCCGCCTCGATCACCCTCGTCGCGTGCGGCGGCGACGACGACAGCGACACCTCGTCCGACACGACCACGCCGGCCGACACGACCACGTCAGATGACACCAGCGACACGACCGGGCCCGCTGACGGCGACTCGCTCGAGGTGGTCGCCGGCGAACCGTTCCCGGAGGAGCGCTGCGACGCCAACCGAGCGGCCGGCACCATCGGCTACCTGACCGGGTTCGACTACGCCGCAGCCGCATCGATCATCGAGGTCCTCGTCGCCGACCAGGCCGGCTACTACGACGACCTGTGCCTCGACGTCGAGATCACCCCGAGCTTCTCGACGGCGAACTATCCGCTCGTCGCGGCGAACGAGGCCCAGTTCGCGTCGTCGGGGTCGTTCTCCGAGCTCGCCACCCAGGCCGAGTCGAACGAGGCCGACCTCGTCGCGATGTCGGTCGACGGGTACGTGGCGGTCGACGTGTTGATGGTGAAGCCCGATCGGGCGGCGACGCTCGACGAGCTGGCCGGCCAGACGATCGGCATCAAGGGCGCGCTCGCTCCGGCGATCGCCGTCATGCTCCGACAGGAGGCCGGACTGGTCGAAGGCGACGACTTCCAGACGGCGCTGCTCGACGGCTTCGACCCGTTCGCCCACTGGGCGATCGACGAGATCGCCGCCCTGCCCGGTTGGCGCAGCAACGAGCCCGGAGCGCTCCAGCGCGGCGGCGAGACGTTCGACTTGTACGACCCGGCCGACTTCGACGTGCCGGGTTCGTTCGGCCTGATCTACACGAACGCCGAGTTCGTCGCCGAGCACCCGACCGCCGCCGAAGACTTCATGCGGGCGACCTTGCAGGGCTTGGCCGACACGATCGCCGACCCGGCTGCTGCTGCGGCGGCTGCGTTCGAGCTGGTCGAGGCGAACGGCAACTCGAACTTCCTGACGATCGAGGGCGAGACCTTCCGGGTCGAGACCGACGCCGCGGCGATCGTCGCGTCGACACCGGACGGATCGTTCCCGGGCGTCGTCGTTCCCGAGGAGCTCGCCGCACAGATCGCCGCCTACGAGGAGGTCGGCTTCTACGGCGACACCGGTGCTCCGTCGATCGACGGCCGCTACGACGCCGACCTGGCTGCCGGCCTCTACTCCGCCGACGGCCAGATCATCTGGCCCGGCTGACCCGACGTCAGACGCCGAGGAGTTCTTTGGCGTGGTCGACGTCGGCGTTGAGCTGGGCGACGAGGGCGTCGATGCCGTCGAACTTGCGCTCGGAACGCAAGAAGTTCGTGAAGCGGATCTTGGCCGCCTCACCGTAGAGGTCGCCCTCGAAGCCGATCAGGTGCGCCTCGAGCAGTGACGAGTCGGCGTGCTCGTAGAACGTGGGACGCCGACCGAGGTTGATCGCGCACGGATGCGTCGTTCCGTCGGGGCGCTCGTACCAGCCGGCGTACACGCCGTCGGCCGGCAGGCAGGTGCGGTTCGGCACCTCCACGTTCGCCGTCGGGAAGCCCAGCAACCGACCGCGCTGATCGCCCTGCACGACCTTGCCCCGCGCCTCGAACGGACGGGTGAGCATCGCCGCCGCCATCTCGACGTTGCCGCCGGCGAGGGCGCGACGGATCGCGGTGCTGCTGACGGGCTCGTCGACCCCGTCGGCCCGAGGGATGAGCACGACCGGAGCAACCTCGAAACCGTACGTCTTGCCCACCTCCCGGAGCAGGTCGACGTTGCCTTCGCGATTGCGGCCGAAGTGGAAGTCGGAGCCGACCACGATCAGCTTGGTCGACAGGCACCGCACCAGCACCCGTTCGATGAACGAGATCGGTGCTTCCTGTGACTGGGCCTCGTCGAACGGCAGGACGACGGCGGCGTCGATCCCGGTCGCCTCGAGCAGCTCCATCCGTTGCTCGTGATCGGTGAGCAGTTTCGGCGCCGACTCGGGCCGCACGATCACGGCCGGGTGCCGGTCGAAGGTGACGACGGCCGACCGGCGGCCGGTTTGCTTCGCCTGCTCGACGACCTCGGCGATGACCGTCTGATGACCGAGATGGAGCCCGTCGTAGGCGCCGATCGTGATGACGGCGTCCTCGCCCGGGAACGGAATCAGGGAGCAATCGGTGACGACCTGCACGTCGAACGACGCTAGCGGCAGGCCGGCGTCGCCGCTGATTCGGCCGGGTGCCGTCGGTCAGCGCTGAGCGGTCGGGAGGACGACGGCCGGCTTGGCCTGACCGTCGCCGAACGACTCGTAGACGGCGATCAGGGTGTCGTCGGGACCGAAGACGGCCCACGGTCCGTCGCCCATCTCGATGGGACGAGGGAGCACCCGTCCGTTGGCCACGAGTGCGGCCAGGTTGTCGTCGGCCGGCACCTTCGCCAGCCCGCGCACGGCGGTCGACACCGGGAGGAGTTCGCAGTCGTCCGGCCCGGCGGCCTCGGCGAGGGTGAACTCGCCGACCGCCGTCCGCCGCAGGTTGCGGAGATGGGCGCCACCGCCGAGCAGGTGACCGAGATCGGCCGCGAGCGTGCGGACGTAGGTGCCGGCCGAGGAGGTGACGTCGATCGACAACACGCCCGGCTCGGGCTGCCCGGTGACCCGGAACTCGTGGATCGTGACCGGGCGCGGCGGACGCTCGACCTCGATCCCTTCCCTGGCGAGTTCGTGCAGGCGTTTCCCGTCGATCTTGATGGCCGACACCATCGGCGGAACTTGTTCGATCGCCCCGGTCAGATGCTCGTCGACGACGGCCTGGGCCTGGTCGACGGTGATGTTGCCCATGTCGTGCGTCGCCGTGACGTCGCCGGCCGCGTCGAGGGTCGACGTCTCGGTGCCGAGGACGACCTCACCCTCGTAGCGCTTCGTCGTCTTCTCGATGAACCGGAGCAGCTTGGTCGTCATGCCGACCGCGACGACGAGGACGCCGGTTGCGTCCGGGTCGAGCGTGCCGGCGTGGCCGACCTGGCGCTCGCCGAACCGTTTGCGCAGCATGCCGACGACGTCATGGCTCGTGACGCCGGCGGGTTTGTCGACGACGCACAACCCGTGGGTCGTCGCCGGCTTGCGGCGGGCCATCAGCTCTCGCTGCGACGCTGACGGTCTTCGCGGAGGATGTCGTCGATCCGTTCGGCCGAACGCAGGGCGATGTCGGCCTGGAAGTCGAGGATCGGGGTCTTCTTGGCGCGGATCTGCTTGCCGATCGACGACTGGAGTCGGGTGCGGTGCTCGTTCAGCGCTTCGATGATCTCGTCGTCGCCCTCTTCGCCGGCGAGCGAGTCGAAGTAGACGTGGGCGCGATTCAGTTCGTTGTCGACGTCGATCCCGGTGACCGTGACGAACTCGAGTCGCTCGTCGTCGATGCGAACCAGTTCCTCGGCGATGATCTCGCGCAGGGTCTCTCCCACCCGAGCCGACCGCGGGTATCGATGCCCACCGGAGTTGCGTCCACGTGCCATACCGAGACCCTACCCACCCCGAAAACGAAACGAACCCGGGCACTCGGGCCCGGGTTCGTTCGGTTCGTGGGACCTGGCCCGACTCAGCTCAACGTTCGTTCGACCTGGACTTCGTCGTAGGTCTCGATGATGTCGCCGGGCTTGAGGTCCTGGAAGTCGCTCAGACCGATACCGCACTCGAAGCCCGCGCGGACTTCCTGTGCATCGTCCTTGAAACGCTTGAGCGAGGAGATCTCGCCCTTCCAGATGATGGTGCCGTTGCGGAGGAAGCGAACCTTCGAGCCGCGGGTGATGACCCCGTTCTGGACCATGCAGCCGGCGATCGCACCGATGCGCGGGACCCGGAAGATCTCGCGCACCTCGGCGTCGCCGGTGACGACCTCTTCGAACTCCGGTGCCAACATGCCGACCATCGCCTGCTCGATGTCCTCGAGCAGCTTGTAGATGATCTCGTAGGTACGGATCTCGACGCTCTCGGTCTCGGCGGCGTCACGGGCCTTGCGGTCGGGACGCACGTTGAAGCCGATGATGGTCGAGTTCGTGGTCGCGGCGAGGGTGATGTCGTTCTCGGTGATGCCACCCACGGCACGGTGCACGAACGTGACGTCGACCTCGTCGGTCGAGAGCTTGCGAAGGCTCTCGGTGACCGCTTCGAGCGAACCCTGCACGTCGGCCTTGAGGATGAGGTTGAGCGTCGCCGACTCGCCCGACTGGATCTGATCGAAGATGTCTTCGAGCTTGACGCCGCTCTTGACACGAGCGTCGCCACGCTGATCGCGGACCTTGCGGTGGAACTCGCGAGCTTCACCGACCGTGCGGGCCGTCTTCTCGTCGGGAGCGGCACGGAACTCGTCGCCCGCTTCGGGGACCGACGACAGACCGAGCACCTCGACGGGCGTCGACGGACCGGCGACCTTGATCTGCTCGCCACGATCGTTGATCATCGCTCGCACACGACCCCACGAGGGGCCGGCCACGATCGGATCGCCGACCTTGAGCTCACCCTTGTCGACGAGGATGGTGGCCACGGGGCCACGACCCTTGTCGAGGTTGGCTTCGAGCACGATGCCCTTGGCACGGCCCGTCGGGTTGGCGTCGAGCTCCTCGAGTTCGGCGACGACGTTGAGCTGATCGAGCAGATCGTCGATGCCGAGATTCTCGAGCGCCGACATCTCGACGACGATGGTGTCGCCGCCCCATGCCTCGGGCACGAGCTCGTGCTCGGCGAGTTCGCTGAGCGCACGCTGCGGGTCGGCGTTCTCCTTGTCGATCTTGTTGACCGCGACCACGATCGGCACCTCGGCCGCCTTGGCGTGGTTGATCGCCTCGATCGTCTGGGGCATGACGCCGTCGTCGGCCGCGACGACCAGGACGACGATGTCGGTGACCTGGGCACCACGTGCACGCATCTGGGTGAACGCGGCGTGACCCGGGGTGTCGATGAACGTCAGCTTCTTGCCGTCCTTCTCCACCTGGTAGGCGCCGATGTGCTGGGTGATGCCGCCCGCTTCGCCGTCGACGACGTTGGCCGAGCGGATGCGGTCGAGGACCGTCGTCTTGCCGTGGTCGACGTGACCCATGACGGTGATGACCGGCGGGCGCGGCTGGAGGAGCGTCTCGTCGTCGTCGTCGCTGTCGTCGAACATCGCCTGGAGTTCGATTTCCTGCTGCTGACCCGGGTCGACGAGGAGCAGGTCGGCGCCGAGTTCGAGCGCGTACAGCTCCATGTGATCGTCGGAGAGGGCCATGGTCGACGCGACCATCTCACCGTGGTTGAGCAGGAACTTCACCACGTCGGCGGCGGTGCGGTTCAGCTTGGGGCCGAACTCCTGTGCCGACACACCACGCTCGACGACGATGGTGCCCTCGGGCACCGGCGCGTCGGCGGCGGTGTAGCTCTGCTCCTGCGGCTGCAACTCGTCGCGATCGCGACGACGACGGCGCTTGCTGCGGCGAGGTGGGCGACGCTGGCCGCTCGGGCGACCGCCGCCGGGACGGCCGGGGCCGCCTCCACCGGGGCCACCGAAGGGGCGCGGACCGCCACCACCAGGGCCACCGCCACCGGGTCGGCCGGCGTAGCCGCCGGAACGACCGCCGGGACTCGGACGCGAGCCGGCCGGACGGGCCTGGCCGGGGGGCGGCGGAATGGGCTTGCCCGACGCCGAGACCGGACGCCCGGGGGGCGGCGGGATCGGCTTGCCGG
>JBPEWX010000323.1:0-3912 GCA_052032235.1 Ilumatobacter sp.
CGCCAGCGGGAACGCATAGGGGAATCGCAGGTCGAGACGACGGACGGCGGGGATCGACGTGAGCAACAGGGTCAGGACGACCAGGTGGACGAACACCTCGATGAACCAGAAGTGCCAGTGATTCCCGGCGTGCGACCGCGGGCCGATGTAGTTGTTGACGAGGGTCAGCGTGTGCCAGGTGTACTGGCCCAAGGCCATGAACGCCAGCGTCCACAGCAGCGTCGGGACGGCGACACGCATCACGGTGCGCAGGCCCGACCCGAGACGTGCTCGGGTGTCGGCGATCGGCATGGTGAAGCGGGCCAGGTTGTAGCCGACGACCCCGAGGAGCAGGTGCGACCCTCCCGGCACGTGCCAGAGCCGCATGTGTGTGGCGACCACGGCGAGGATGCCGACGGCGCGGAGCACGACCGTCGTGTCGACCCGTGCGAGTCGACGCGGCGTGCGTTCGGCCGCGAGTTCGGCGATCGGCAGGAGATGCCAGTCGGAGGGCAACGAGCCGAGCGCTCGTTCGAGACGGATGGAGCACTCGATGTAGCTCAAGGAGTCACCGCCGAGCCCGACGAAGGTGTCGTCGTCGTCGACCGCGTCGACGCCGAGCACCGCGACGAGCGTCGCTCGAACCGCCGCCTCGCGGTCGGTGGGTGCGTCGTCGAGCGGCGTCACCGGAACGGCGTCGTGGGCATCGCGCAACAGCGCCGGATAGTCGACCTTGCCGTTGGTGGTGCGGGGCGCTGCGCGGTCGAACGCGACGACGCGATTCGACGGCAGGCCGGTCGCCCTGGCCGCCATCTCGATGGTGCGGGTCGGATCGGTGTGTGGCGCCGCAACGGCGAGCAGATCGTCGTCGCCGGCCACATCGGCGACGATCCCGGCGTCGGCCAGGTGCCGTTCGACGTCGTCGAGGTCGATGCGCAGGCCGTACGGCTTGACCCGGCGTGCGAGTCGCCCGACGACCCGCACGAAACCGGTCCGGGGGTCGCGTCGTCCGAGGTCACCCGTCCGGAGTTCGGTGACCGTGCGGCCCGCTGCGAGGTCCCGAGGCTCGATCGCATAGCCGAGCATCACGTTCGGCCCGGTGTAGACGATCTCGCCCACGTCGTCGGGAGTCGTGTCGCCGTTGGGCGTGTCGTCGACGGGTCGGATCTCGAGCGCACCGTCCGGGATCGCGACACCGATCGCATCGGGGTTCGATCGGACCGCCGCCGGCGGCACGAACGTCATGCGTGCCGTCGCTTCGGTCGCGCCGTACATGGTGAACCATTCGGCCCGCCAGCGTTCGGCTCGCGCCGCCCATGCGGAGACCTTGTCGGCGGCCATCTTGCCGCCGGCCTGCGCCATGAACCGCAGGGTGGGCACCTTCACCTGCTCGGGCCCCGCCTGATCGAGCAGGTCGTAGGTGTGCGGCACGCCGGCGAGGTTGGTCACGCCGTGTTCGAGGAGCAACCGGCGAAAGCACGGGTCGACGACGGAGGTCGACGTCACGACGACGCTGCCGCCGGCGATCAGGTGCGACTGCAGGATCGACAATCCGAAGCTGTAGCGGAGCGGGAGGCTCGTGATGCCGACGTCGTCGATGCCGAGGCGCTGGAACCCGGCGATCGACGTGGCGTTGGCGACCAGGTTGTCGATCGAGAGACGCACCAGCTTCGGGTTGCCGGTCGAACCGCTCGTGCTCATCAGCAGGCCGACGTCGGGGTGGAGCACGTGGGGTGGTGCCGTCGGGTCGAGATCGAGGCGGTAGTCGTCGCCGTCGGCGCCCGGTCCGACGTGCAGCGTCGCCGCCGGCGTCCAGCGTTCGACGAGCCGGTCGACGTGGTCGGCCGCGAGCAAGGGGACATCGCGACGCGCCAGCAGCGCCAGATAGGACACGACCCATTCGACGCCGTTGTCCCCGGTCAGGACGACGATCGAGCGCTCGGGGAGTCCTGCCTCGTCGAACTCGTCGACCCGACGGTCGATCCGGTCGGCCAGTTCGCCGTACGTGATCGTGCCGTCTCGATGCCGGACGGCCGGGCGCGCGGCGCGAGCCGGGTCTCGGACGTCGAACGGGTCGACCATCGGGCGGACGCCTGGGTGCGTCGTGGCCGTCGGCACCCCAACAGGTTAAGGAGAGCTAACACCGAACGCCAAGGCCGCTTCGGAGATTTCGAGAACTATCCCTTGGCGTCGGCCCAGGTCGCCCCCCAGGCGACGTTGACCTCGAGCGGCACGTCGAGGTCGGCGGCGCCGCGCATCAGGTCGACGACGAGGTCGCCGACACGGTCGCGCTCGGCGGTCGGCACCTCGACGATGACCTCGTCGTGCACCTGCAGCACCAACTCGCTCTCGAGACCGACGTCGTCGAGGGCGGCGTCGATGCGCACGAGGGCGACCTTGAAGATGTCGGCTGCGAGGCCCTGGATGCCGGCGTTCATCGCCTGGCGCTCGCCCGCCTGCCGGATCCGCCAGTTCGAGTTGAGCAGTTCGGGGATCGGGCGGCGACGTCCGAACAAGGTCTCGGTGTAGCCGTTCTTGCGGGCCTCCTGCACCGTTGCGTCCATGTACGCCTTCACGTTCGGGAACGCCTCGAAGTACGCATCGAGGATCTTGGCGGCTTCATCGGTGGGGATGTTGAGCCGCTGACCGAGCCCGTACGCCTCCATGCCGTAGGCGAGCCCGTACGACACCATTTTCGCCTTCGACCGCTGATCGAGCGTCACGGCGTCGGGTTCGACCTCGAACACGCGCGACGCCGTGGCGTTGTGGATGTCGCTGCCGCTCGTGAACGCCTCGATCAGCCCGGGGTCGGCGGCGAGATGGGCGATGCAGCGCAGCTCGATCTGGTTGTAGTCGGCGACGAGCAGCTCACGTCCGGCCGACGGGACGAACGCCGTCCGGAACACGCGCCCGGCGTCGGACCGGACCGGGATGTTGTGCAGATTCGGCTTGTCGGAGCTGAGTCGGCCCGTCCGTGCCACGGTCTGGTTGAACGTCGCGTGGATGCGGCCGTCGGGGCCGACCTCGTGCAGCAGACCTTCGCCGTAGGTGCCGCGCAGCTTCTCGACCTCGCGGTGGCGCAGCAGCGGCTCGATGAACTCGGGCCACTGGTCGCGCAGCTTCTCGAGGGTCTGAGCGTCGGTCGAGTAGCCCGACTTCGTCTTCTTGACGCCCTGAGGGCTGAGTTCGCGCTCCTCGTACAGCAGGGCTCGCAACTGGGTCGGCGAGTTCAGGTTCAGGTCGTCTCGGCCGGCCACCTGCCGCAGCTCCGCTGCCAGCGACTCGACCTCGCCGGTGAGTCGCTGGTTGATCGACCGCAGCGTGTCGGCGTCGACCCCGACGCCGACGTGCTCCATGCGAGCCAGCACCCGCACGAGCGGGTTCTCGATCTCGTGGTACAGCCCGGCCATGCCATGGGTGTCGAGGCTCGCCTCGATCGGCCCGGCGATGTGATGCACCGCCAACGCGTCGCGGCCGGCACGTTCGGCGTCGCTCACGGCGGCGCCGTCGAGGTCGAGCTGCCCCGACGCCGAGGCGTCGTCGCTGGGCGGCGCGAACGAGGTGAACTTCTCGAGCAGGTCGGCCAGCTCGTAGCGGGCCTCGGCCGGGTCGATCAAGTAGGCGGCGATCGCGATGTCGAGCTGCAGTCCACGAACGTCGACGTCGGCCTCGAGCAGGCTCCGCATGAGCGCCTTCACGTTGTGGCCGCGCACGTGGCCGTGCGACGACAGCGCCTCGGCGACGGCGTCGTCGCGGAGCATCGCACCGGCGAACCACGACACCGCCGACGACGACGCGTCGGTCACGAACGCGACCCCGACGACGTCGGAACGACCGGGCTCCCCCGACCAGACCGCCGCCAGGTCGAGCACGTCGAGCGACGAGATCGCAGCCGCGACCGCCGCCGGCTCGTCGAGCTCGGTGACCTCGGCG
>JBPEWX010000324.1:0-1708 GCA_052032235.1 Ilumatobacter sp.
TCGCTCGCAACGAGCTGGAGGACGAACTCGCCACCATGACGAGCCGGGCAGTGGTCGATCGGGCACTCGAGTCGCTCCGCTCGATCGCCGCCGCGCTGGGCACGGCGGACGAGATCGCGAGTCGCTCGGTCCGTCCGCCCCGCTGACCGCCGTCGGCCGCTGTCACCCGGGCGGGGTGGTGGTGGCAACGTACTGGTGTGAGCGGGAATGGGCAGCTGACGCTGCGGGAGGCGTACGAGAAGTGGGCGGACGAACTCGTCCGGTTCGCGACGGTGCTCGTCGGCCCCGGTGACGCGGCCGACATCGTGGCCGACGCGTTCGTCGGACTGCTCGACGACGAACGGTCGTGGGGCGACGTCGACCGACCCCGGTCCTATCTGTTCGGGGTCGTCGCCAACCGGTCGAAGATGCGGCACCGGGCGGTCGGCCGTCGACGCCGGCGAGAAGAACGCTACGAGCGCGTCGCGGCACCGATGGGTGGCAGCGGTGAACCGGTCGTCGTCGATGCCCATCGGTTGCTCGACGGGCTCAGCCCGCAACAGCGTGCCGTCGTGTACCTCGCCTACTGGGAGGACTGGACCGCTGCCGACATCGCCGCCCACCTCGGCGTCTCCGACGGCACCGTCCGCCGACAACTCGCCCGTGCCCGCGCCAGACTGCGAGAGGAGCTGTCGTGAACGACCTCATCGATCGCGACCATCGCGACGACGACATCCGCGCCCTGCTCGGCCAGGCCCGTGACGAGGCGCCTGTGCCCATCTCGTGGGACGAGGTGATGGAGCGGCACGATCGAGTCGGCTCGCAGCGTCGGATGGGCAGCCTGGCCATCGCAGCAGCCGTGGCCGCCGTCGGCCTGCTCGGCCTCGTCGTCGCCCTTCAGCTCCGCGGCGATCCCGGCGAGGTCCCCGCCGACCCGCCCGACGGAACGAGCGTCGACGGCGCGGCGGTCACGACGATCGATGCAGTCGACGAGGTCGACCGCTTGGCAGATCTCGGCCCCGGCGACTGGGTCGTCCCGACCACCCTCCCGGACGGCTACGACGTGGTGCTGGGATTCGACCCTGACCGTCGATCGGGTCGTTCGCTCACCATCGGCGGCGAGGACGTGTTCGACGTCTACCTCATCGTGTCGGAGCTCGGCGAAGGTTCCGACGAGCTCCCGGCGGGTGAGACGATCGTCGTCGGCGGGGTCACATGGAGCCTGCGGACGTTCCTCGACGAGGACACGGGGGTTTCGGCCACCGATCTGCAACGACGCGCCGGTGACCAACTGGTGCGCCTGTCGTCCAGCGGCGCCGCCGAGGTGCTGGTGGCGATCGCCGAGGGTTTGGAGTCGGTTGCTGACGACGAGGTCGACGTGCCGGTGCTCGGCTCCGACGGGGAGTTCACCAAGGTGGCAGAGCAGGACGGTGCGACCGTGTCGGTGATCGGAGTCGAGGGCTACTACTGCGTGCGTGTCGATTCGGCGGCGGGTGGCGGAATCGGTTGTGGCGCCACAGCCAAGAGCATCGCGCCGATCAGCTCGGGCATTACGTCGAGTAGCGGCGAGCTGTCGGTCACGGGAGGCGTTGCCGGTGGCGACGTCGCACGCATCGAGTTCTTGAGGCCGCGTGGCGTCTCGGTCGTCGTCGAGCCGACCGACCTGTCGGGCCAGTTCGACGACCGGTTCTGGGTCGCCGAGGGCCCCTTGACGGGTGACCAGGCGATC
>JBPEWX010000325.1:0-10315 GCA_052032235.1 Ilumatobacter sp.
GTCCCGACGTCGGCCGGGCCGACGATCGATTCAGTTCGGCGACGACGTCCGCACGACCGGGCGCACCCAACGCGTCCACATCCGAGTCCGCTCGCTCGGGGGTCGCTGGCTGTGGGTCGAGTGCACGTTCAGTGCGTGGCCGGCCGACGACGGCACCCTCGGGCACCGCACCGCCGTCGACCTGCGCGACGTGTCGACCCAGTACCTCTCCGACGAGATCCTCGGACCGCTGCTCGACCTCCGGCGGATCATGGACGCCGCCGACGACCTGGACGAGGCCTGGGAACGCGGTCTCGAATCCCTCGCACGTATGGCCGGCTTCGGCTGGGCTGCGGCATGGGAACGACCCGACGACACGCCGTTGCGGCGCCGCACCGTCGTCCTCACGAATGCCGCCGCACCGCCCGTTCACGCCACGCCGTCCGAGGTGGCTCGCGCCTGGTCCGACGGCGTGCCGTACTGGCCGGCCGAACTCGACGGTCCGAGCCAGGACGGTCACACGTCGATGCTCCTGCCGATGACGGCGCGCGGTGAGGTGATCGCAATCGTCGAGGTCGGCGGGCCCGACCACACCGTGCTGCCGACCTCGATCGACATGGCCGCCGAGATCGTCGCCCGCCTCGGTGATGCGATCCGACGTCGCCAGGCCGACGACGAACTCACGCTCGCGACCCAGCGCTTCGAACTCGCCTACAACGAAGCCGCGATCGGGATGGCGCTGGTCGCCCCCGACGGAGCGTTCATCGACGCGAACCCGTCGCTGTGCCGCCTCCTCGGGCGAGAACGCGAGGAGTTGGCGGCGATCGGGTTCCAGGCGATCACCCACCCCGACGATCTCGAAGCCGATCTCGGTTACGTCCAGCAGATGCTCGCCGGCGAACGCCGCACGTACCAGATGGAGAAGCGGTACATCCGACCCGACGGCACCGTCGTCTGGGGTCTGCTCTCGGTGTCGCTCGTCCGCGACGTCCACGGCGAGCCGCTGCACTTCATCTCCCAGATCCAGGACGTCGACGCCCGGAAGCGAGCCGAACTCGAACTCGGCCGCTCCGAGGCCCAGTTCCGAGCGGCGTTCGACCGGTCGCCGATCGGGATGGCGATCATCGAGTTCGACGGCGTCGACACCGGCACCATCGTCGAGGTCAACGGACAGCTCGCCTACCTCGCCCACCGACTCGGCGTCGAATGCTCGCCCGACTGGAACGCGACCTTCTGGCAGCACGGCGGCCTGGGGCTGCGCGCCCATCTGACCGACGCGCTCGCCGACGGCCCCGTCAGCTGGGAGAGCCACCTGACCGGCCCCGAGGGCGACCGCTGGGCGCGGGTCGTCGCTGCCCCGACCGACCGCCCGTCGCCGAACGACACTCGCATGCTCATCCTCCAGGTCGAGGACATCACCGAGCAGCGGCTCGCCCAGGAGGAGTTGGCGCACAACGCCCTGCACGATTCGTTGACCGGGCTCCCCAATCGGGTTCTGCTGACGAGCCGGATCGAGCACGCCCAAGAGCGGAGCGATCGCAGCGGGCACCACGTCGGCGTCCTGTACATCGACCTCGACAACTTCAAGGACGTCAACGACACGCTCGGGCACGGCGCGGGCGACTCGTTGCTCCGAGAGGTCGCCGCCAGGTTCTCCGCCGTCGTCCGGCCGACCGACACGGCGGCACGCCTCGGCGGCGACGAGTTCGTCGTGCTCTGCGAAGACCTCTCGACCGATCGGGTCGAGGCCCAGTCGGAGCTGCTCGAGATCGCCGACCGTCTCCACGACACGCTCCGCGAGCCGATCGGCGACGCGGAGGCCCCCCAGTTCGTGTCGGCGAGTATCGGATCACACCTGGTGACCGGCACCGCCGCCCCGATCCGCGAGACACTCGGCAATGCCGACGTCGCGATGTATCGGGCCAAGGCGCTCGGGCGGTCGCGCACGGCCGTGTTCGACGAAGCGCTCCGGACCGAGGCGCTCGAGCGGATCCGGATCGCAGCCGAGCTCCGCCACGCGATCGATCGCGACGAGCTGAGCGTGGTGTACCAACCGATCGTCGACATGCGCGACGGCGAGGTGTCCGCCGCCGAGGCGCTGCTGCGATGGGAGCATCCCGAACTCGGGCAGGTCCCACCGAACCGCTTCATCGACATCGCCGAGGAGTCGAACCTCATCGTGCAGCTCGGCCGCTTCGTCGCCGACGACGTGTGCGCGACCCTCGCCCGGTTCCCGCATCTCCGGTACGTCACGATGAACGTCTCGGCTCGACAACTCGCGACGTCCGACTTCGTCGAGACGATTCTCGAGACCCTCGATCGGAACGACGTGCGCCCCGAACGGCTCGCGGTCGAACTCACCGAGAACGTGCTGATCGACGCCGTCGGGTCGTCGCTCCGGCAGCTCGACGAGCTCCGTGCGCGCGGCGTCGGCGTCGGCGTCGACGACTTCGGCACCGGTTTTGCCTCCCTCACGTATCTCAAGCGGCTCCCGGTGACCTTCGTGAAGGTCGACCGCTCGTTCGTCAGCGGCGTCCCAGCGAACGACGACGACCGGTCGATCGTCGAGGCCGTCGTCGGGCTCGCACACGCGCTGGGCCTCCAGCCGATCGCCGAAGGCGTCGAGACCGACGACCAGGCCGCGTTCCTCGAACGCCTGAACTGCCCGATGGCGCAGGGCTACCTCTTCGGGCGGCCCGCCCCGGCCGACGAACTCGCCCGCTGATCAGTCACCGGTGAAGTCGGGCGCCCGCTTCTCGGCGAACGCGGCGATCCCTTCCTGACCGTCACGTCGTCGCATCGATTCGGCGATCACGACGCCCTCGTACTCCCCCGCCGTCGCGAGCGCATGTTCGTAGCCGTGGTACACGACGCGTTTGGCGTGCCCGAGCGCCCACGCCGGTCCGTCGGCCAGTTGCTGTGCCAGTTCGGCGGTGGCGGTGTCGACGTCGTCGTCGCCGACGACCCGGTTGACCAGCCCCCACTCCTCGGCGGTGGCGGCGTCGAGCACCCGGTTGGTCAACGTCAGGTCGAGCATGCGTCGAAGACCGATGTGGCGCGCCACGAAGTACGACGACGTGCCGTCGGGCGTGACACCGGCGCGCGTGTACGCCATCGTGTACTTGGCCGATTCGCCCGACACGACGAGGTCGAACGCCGCCATCAACGACAACCCGGCACCGCCCGCCGCACCACGGACCCCGGCGACGAACGGCTTCGGGATCGAGTTCATCTTGTAGATCGCGCCGTGGTAATCGACGAGCATGTCGCTCGCGAGCGACGGCACGTCGGGCCCGGCCTCGGCGAACAACTTGAGATCGCCGCCGGCGCAGAACACCTTGCCCTCGGCCGTGACCGACACGGCCTTCACGTCGTCGTCGAACTCGATCGCGACCATGACGGCCCGGAGGTCGGCGGAGAACGCCGGGTTGACCGCGTTGGCGCCCTCGGGCCGGGTGAAGCGGACGTGTGCGACCCGATCGCGCACCTCGTAGGTCATCGTCGTCAGATCCATGGACGAACCCTAAGCGAGCGGGAACACATCGGTCGACGGGGACGTTTCACGATGCACACCTCGGGTATCGTTGAGGAAGCAAGGAAATGAGGCAGACATGAATCCGACCGCCGACGTCCAGTGGCAGGGCCTGAACCATCTGGCCCTCATCACCAACGACATGGATGCGACGGTGCGCTTCTGGCACGGGGTGCTCGGCGCCCCGCTCGTCGCCACCGTCGCCACCGACACCTTCCGTCACTACTTCTTCTCGTTCGGACCGACCAGCTCGGTCGCGTTCTTCGAGTACATCGGGCAGCACTCGGAGATGATCGCCAAGCCGGCCGGCGTCTTCGACCCCCGCGCCGGCCAGTTCGACCACCTGTCGATGGATCTGCCCGACGAAGACGCTCTGCTCGCGCTCCGGCAGCGGCTGCACGACGCCGGCAGCGAGGTCACCGACGTCGTCGACCACGGATTGATGCGCTCGATCTACTTCACCGACCCGAACGGCATCGCGCTGGAGGCGTCGTGGTGGCAGAACGATCCGACCGCCGACGAACCCGACTTCGTCGACGAGCGTTTCTTCCAGGACCCGAACCCGGTCCCGGCGGTCCTCGAGCTCCGCGAGGGTGGCCTCCGCTCCCTGCCCGCGACGGTCCTGGTCGACGACCCCCAGCCCGTCACCTGACGAACGGGGTCGGACACGTTTCGTCGAACGGTCTGACGTCACCGCCGACCTGCGCCGACGAAACGTATCCGACCCCCTTCGTCCGACCCCCTTCGTCGCTGGTCCTACTCCGACGTCGGGCCGGTGAAGTCCGGGGGGCGTTTCTCCCGGTGGGAGGCGACACCCTCCTGCACGTCGGGACCACCGAAGCCGTAGAACTCGAGCGCCAGCGACGCATCGAACGCGGGCCCGGCCTGGCGATACCAGTGGTTGAGGGTGTGCTTCGTCCACCGAACCGCCGACGGTGACACCGCCAGCAGCTGATCGGCGACCTCGAGCGCCTTGTCGTGCACCTGGTCGTCGTCGACCACGAGGGAGACCAGTCCGATCCGTTCGGCTTCCTCGCCGGTCAAGGTCTCACAGGTGAGGAGGTAGTACTTCGACTTCGCCATGCCGGCGAGGAGCGGCCAGCAGATCGCAGCATGGTCACCGGCGGCGACGCCCAGCCGTGTGTGCCCGTCGATGATCTTGGCGTTGCGGCCCACGATCGAGATGTCGGCGAGCAGTCCGGCGACGAGTCCGGCACCGACCGCCGGCCCGTGCATCGCCGACACGATCGGCTTCGAGCAGTTGATCACGTTCCACACGAGATCCCGTGCCTCGCGCATCACCTCGGTGCGGCGCGCGTAGTCGTCGATCATCCCGTCGATCAGATCGAACGAGCCGCCCGACGAGAAGCCCTTGCCGGCTCCCTGGAGGATCGCGACCTGCACGTCGGGATCGCGGTCGACGGTCTGCCACACGTCGGCGATGTCGCGGTGGGCTTCGGGGCCGACCGAGTTCAGGCCGGGGGCGTCGAAGGTGATGCGCAGCACCCCTGGTTTCGGCTCGTCGTAGGTGAAGCTCGGATGGAGCGTCGGGTAATCGGCGGTCACGCGGCGACCTCCAGTGCGCGTCGGATGATCTCGGCGAGCTCGAGCGGTTGGTCGCCCTGCACGCTGTGGCCGGCGTCGACCTCGACCACGGTGGCGTCGGGGCGATGCGTCCGGAGTCGGTCGACGTCGTCGTCGGTGACGACCGATTGCTCACGCATGCCGCGCACCAAGGTCACCGGACCCTCGTACGCCGCCAGGACTTCCCACAGCTGCTCGACGGCACGCCGGCGCTGTTCACCGTCGATGTCGTCGGCGGCGTCCGCCATGATCGCCGAGTCGTCCCGCCGATGTCGCCACACCCAGCTGCCGTCGTCGAGCTGCTTCGCGTTGTGGAGGATGCCGCGCCGCAGCGACGACTCGCTGCGCGTGGGGTTGAACTCCATCGTCCGCTGGAGCAGCTCGTCGAAGCTCGGGAACGTCGCCGGACCGCGCACGAAGTCGTGGATCGCCTTCGCCTTCTCGCCCGTCACGCCCGGCGTGATGTCGACGAGGACCAGACGGCGCACGAGGTCGGGGCGCTGCTCGGCGAGTGCCAGCGCAGTCAGGCCACCGAGTGACATCCCGACGATCACGTCGGCGTCGGGTGCGCGGGCCTCGAGCACCGGAACCAGATCGGCCGCGTTCGCTGCCGGCGCCGTCCCGACCCCCGGAGCCGGGCTGTCGGAGTGACCGTGGCCCGGCAGGTCGGGAGCGAGGAGCGGTTCGCCGAGCGCCATCGCCACCGTGTCCCACGTGTGTGCGTTCTGTGCCCCTCCGTGGACGAGGACGACGCGGACCGGGCCGGTCCCCCACCGCAACGCACTGATCACCCGCCCGTCGGACGTCGTGGACTCGACGCGGTCGACGATCGGTCGACCGTCGTACGGCAGCCCCCACTCGGCGGCGTTCTCGTGGAAATAGGCGAACTCGTCGTAGTCGACGCGCTCGACGTCGTCGACCTGATCGGTGTTGTCGGACATCACCCCTCCTCGGGTGCGACGGTACGCAATCCGCCCCGCCGGCGGCGAGCCGCCGGTCCGTACGACACCCGACCCGTCGGAGGGTCAGGTGGTGACGGTGACCTCGGTGTCGATGACGGGGTGGTGGCAGGCGACGTAGTGATCGCCACCGAGCGCCTGGATCTGGGGTTCGTCGGTGCGGCACACGTCGGTGGCGGCCGGGCACCGGGTGTTGAACCGACAGCCCGGCGGCGGGTCGATCGCCGAGGGCAGTTCGCCTTCGACCATCTCCTCGTCGACGACGGTGCGACTGCCCGGGATGGCCGACATGAGCGCCCGGGTGTAGTGATGCGTCGGACGGGCGAACAGGTCGTCGGCGCCCGCCACCTCGCACACCTTGCCCATGTACATCACCATCACCCGGTCGGAGATGTTCTTGATCACCGACAGGTCGTGGCTGATGAACACGAGGCTGACGCCGTAGCGCGCCTTCATGTCCTGCAACAGGTTGAGGATCTGGGCCTGCACCGACACGTCGAGTGCCGACACGGGCTCGTCGCAGATGATCACCTTCGGGTCGAGGACGAGTGCGCGAGCGATCGAGATGCGCTGGCACTGGCCGCCCGAGAACTGGTGCGGCTTGCGTTCGCCGTAGCGGGGGTCGATCCCCACCGCTTCCATCAACTCGTCGATCTTGTCGGCCGACCAGCGGCCGCGGTCGCCCCACACGCGGAGGCCCTCCGCGATGATCTCGTGGACCGTTCGGCGCGGGTTGAGCGAGCTGATCGGGTCCTGGAAGATCATCTGGAGGTCGGGACGGACCTTGCGGAGCTCCTCGTTGCCGAGTTCGGTGAGGTCGGTGCCGCGGAAACGGACCGACCCGCTCGTCGGGCGCGGCATCTGGATCACGGCGCGCGCCGTCGTCGACTTGCCGCAGCCCGACTCACCGACGATGCCGAGCGTCTCGCCCTCGACGATGTCGAAGCTGACGCCCGACACGGCGTGGACGGTGCCGCCACCGATCGGGAACTCGACGACCATGTCCTCGACGCGGACGAGGACGTTCGGGTCGCCGTCGCGCAGGTGCGTCGTACCGGTGCCGGCCATCAGACGAACTCCTCTTCGTTCGGGTCGAGCGACAGTCCGGCGGCGGTGACGCCGGCTGCCTCGTTGGCGGCCAGCGCTGCGCGTCCGGCGTCGGTGCCGACCGGGTGGAAGCAGGCCACGTAGTGGCCCGGCAGCTGCTCCTCGAGCGGCGGCTTGGCCTCGAGACAGTCGGGCTGGGCGTACTTGCAGCGCGCCGCGAAGGCACACCCGACCGGTGGATCGAGCAGATCGGGCGGGCGGCCCGGGATCGGCTGGAGCCGGGTGTGACTCGGCATGTCGGTGGTCGGGATCGAGTCGAACAACGCCTCGGTGTACGGATGCCGCATGTTGGCGAACAGGTCGTTCGCCTTCGCGAGCTCCATCAACCGTCCGGCGTACATCACGCCGATGCGGTCGGCCCGCCCCTCGGCGACGCCGAGGTCGTGGGTGATCAGGATCAGCGACATCTTGCGTTCGTCGCGCAGCTCGTCGAGCAGGTCGAGGATCGCCTTCTGCACGGTCACGTCGAGCGCCGTGGTCGGCTCGTCCGCGATCAGGAGACGGGGCTCGCACGCGAGGGCCATGGCGATCACCACACGCTGACGCATGCCGCCCGACAGCTCGTGCGGGTACTGCTTCAGTCGCTTGGCAGGCGACGGGATGTGGACGAGCCGGAGCAGGGCCTCGGCGCGTGCGTCCGCGTCGGCGCTGCTCATGCCGAGGTGATACCGCATGCCTTCGGTGAGCTGCACCCCGATCCGCTTGACCGGGTTGAGCGACGTCATCGGATCCTGGAAGACCATCGCTGCCTGCACCCCGAAGAAGTGCTTGCGCTCGGTCTTGCCGAGCTGGTCGATGTCGCGTCCGCCGATGCTGATCGTGCCCGTGCGCTTGCCGTTGCCCGCCAGCAGGTTGATCAGGGTGCGGGCGAACACCGACTTGCCGGAGCCCGACTCACCGACGATCGCGATCGACTCACGCTCGTCGAGGGTGAGCGACACACCGTCGACGGCGGTCAACGGTCCGGCGGGCGTCGAGAACGTCACCCGCAAGTCGTCCACCTCGAGCATCGGGGTCGTCTCGTCGCTCACAGTCCGGACTCCTTGATGTCGAAGCGCTTCAGCAGCTGGTCGCCGACGACGTTGAGGCTGAGCACCGTGAGGAACAGCACGAGTCCCGGCAGGAACACCATGTGGGGTGTCTCGTCGAACTTGATTCTTCCTTCGGCGATGATCGAACCCCACGTGATCGCCGGCGGCTTCACGCTGAGCTGCAGGAACGAGAGCGAACTCTCGACGACGAGGATGATGCCGAACGTGAGGAACGCGAACGAGATCAACGTCGGCATGACGTTCGGGAGCACCTCCCGCCACAGGATCGACCCCTTCTTCACGCCGAGCACCTGAGCGGCTTTCACGAAGTCGCGTTCGGCGACCTGCAGCGTGCTCGCCCGGACGATGCGCGCCAGTGACGGGATCGCCAGCAGGCTCACGGCGATGATCACCGACCACAGCGATTGGTCGTTGATCGTCACCAGGAAGATGACGAGCAGCAGGGCCGGGATCGACAGGGTCACGCTGATGATCAGTCGGACGGTCGAGTCGGTCCAGCCTCGCAGGTACCCGGCGAGCAGGCCGAGCAGGCCGCCGATGACGATGCCGATCAAGGTCACCATCGCGCCGACGAACAGAGAGATTCGACCACCGACGACCACACGCGAGAACACGTCCTGGCCGAACGACGCCGTACCGAACCAGTGGTCCCAGCTCGGCCCCTGCCGGATCGCGCTCGAGTCCTTCTCGTTCGGGTCGGTGACGAACGGCAACCACTCGCCGAGGATCACCACGACGGCGACGACGATCAGCCACGTGGTGGCGGCGATGAACAACCAGTTGCGCTGCTTCTTCGCCTCGTCGGTGACGTCGTGGGCACGGGCGCTCTTGACCGCCATCTCGGCGGCGACGTTGCTCATCGTTCGTCTCCAGCTCGGACTCGCGGATCGACCACCGTGTACAGCATGTCGACCAGGGTGTTGGCGATGACGAACACGACGGCGACCAGGGCGACCAGGGTCTGCACGGCGAAGAACTCCCGTCGGTACACCGCTTCGATCAGGTAGCCGCCCATGCCGTCGAAGTCGAAGATGAACTCGACGACGATCGCGCCGTTGACCAACTGCGCGATGTTGAGGCCGGCGACCGTGATGAGCGTCAGCGTCGACGGTCGCAACACGTGGCGGAGGAGGATGTGGGTGTTCGACATGCCCTTCGCCTTGGCGACGGCGACGTAGTCCTGCTGGAGGTTCTGGATCATGTCGGCGCGGAGCAACCGGAGGTAGACCGGCGTGGCCGCCAGGCCGAGCACCAAGGCCGGGAGCCAGACCGACTGGAGGTGGGCGCTCGCACCGTCGCTCCACGGCGCGTAGCCGGTGAGTTGATACCAGTCGTTCTCGATCGCGAGGAAGTAGCGAAGGCTCTCGCCGAGAACGAAGACCGGGAGCGACAGCAGCACGAACGCCATCGCGTTGACGCTGTTGTCGCCGGTCGGGCCGCCCCGGAGGAAGCTGTAGATCAACACCGGGACGAGCACGGCGATCAAGAGGGTCGCCGCGAGCGACCACCCCAATCCGACGGCGATGCCGATCATGACCAGCAGGCCGGCGGGGAGCGCCCAGAACGGGATGTTCCTCGACTTCTTGCCGGCGTGATACGCCGCCCAGATGCCGAGCGGCACCGCCAAGGCGAGCGCGATCAACTGGCTGTACACGAACAGGAAGATGGTGCGCGGCAGTCGCTGTTCGATGGTGGTCGTGAGCGGCTCACGGTTCTTGTAGAAGGCGTAGCCGAGGTCGCCGGACAGCACGTCGGACGCCCACGTCCAGTACTGACCGAACACGTTCTGGTCGAGCCCGCGCTCTTCGACGCACTGGTTGACGCTGTCGACGTCGGCACCGGTCCCGAGCGCGGAGACGCACGGCGCCGACTCGGCGGGCAGCCCGAGTTCGACGAGGACTTGCTTCTGTTCCTCGTCGGCGCCGGTCTGGCGGAGCAGGAAGCTGGTGAGGAACGTCACCAGGACGACGATCAGCAGTGCACCGCCGAGTCGCTGGAGGGCGAAACGCCACCCGGCGACGTAGACGATCCACGCGATCAGCGCCGCGATGAGGATGAGGATGATGGTCAGCGCCATGGTGATCGGAGTGAGCCCGGCGGAC
>JBPEWX010000326.1:0-24533 GCA_052032235.1 Ilumatobacter sp.
TCCGTGAGCGCCGCCGTCGTCGCCGCCGGGCCGGTCACGATGGCGGCCCTCGTCCTCGTCCTCGTCGGTCGCGGCTACGGCCCGGACAGCGCGCTGTCCGCGCCGGTGCTCGGACTCCTGATCCTCTGGCCGCTCACCATCGGCGAGGTGGCCGCCGGTCTCGTCGATGCGCTGCGTTCCGGTCCGGAGGTCGCAGCGTCGGCGCGTCGGGTGACCGAGGTGCTCACCCTCCGTTCGCCCCACGTCGCCATCGCCGACGACGCATCCGGCGCCGCGACGTCGGTCGAGGCCGTCGACGGTCCACCTCGACTCGTGACGTCGGCAGCGATCGCTCGGTGGCCGGGCTCGGCCGAACAGCACGGACCGTATGACCTCGACCTCGCGCCCGGGTCGGTCACGAGCGTCGTCGGACCGAGCGGCGTCGGGAAGTCGACGTTGGCGGCGATGTTGGTGCGCTTCGCGCTGCTCGACGGCGGCGACTACGACCTCGCCGGCCATAGCGTCCGCGCGCTCGATCCGACGATCGTGCAGCGTCACGTCGTGTGGCTCGAACAACAGCCGTGGATCGGCGACACCAGCGTTCGGGAGAACCTGCGTTTCGCCCGCCCCGGCGCGAGCGACGACGAGCTCGTCGAGGCACTCCGCACCGTTGCACTCGACACCTGGGTCGCCGCACTCCCCCGGGGACTCGACACGACGCTCGGACGCGGTGGCGCAGCGATCAGCGGCGGCGAGGCACAGCGGCTCGCGCTCGCCCGCGGGCTGCTGTCGTCGCACGGGATCGTCGTGCTCGACGAACCGACCGCCCACCTCGACCCGTCGATGGCGACCGAGGTACACGAGTCGGTGATCACTGCGCTGAGCGGCCGGACCGTCCTCACCCTCGGCCACGCCGCGACCGGCGCGCACGTGATCCCGCTCGGCTGACTCGGATCGACAGCCCGGAGAGGACGTCCGGCCCTAGGCGACCCCGGGCTCGCGACCGATACTGGAGAGCACGGCGAGCACGACGTCGACCGCGCCTCGCCACCGATCAGGAGGAGCGATGGCGACCGGACCCGAGGGCCCGAGACGGCAGTCGGGGCGGCCGAGCGGCGGCGTCGTGTCGCGCTCAGCTCACGTCGGCGATGGCGGCCCGCAGCGCCTCGATGCCCTCGTCGAGTTCGTCGGCGGTGACGTTCAGCATCGGGGCGAGGCGCACGACGTTGCCGTAGAGACCACCCTTGCCGACCAGCAGACCGTGCCGCTTGCACGCCTCGTGGAACTCGCCGGTGCGCTGCTTGTCGGGTTCGATACCACCCGGCTCGCAGCACTCGAACGCCCACATCAACCCACGGCCACGCATCTCGGCGATCCACGGGGTGGCGTCGGCGACCGGCGTCATCGCAGCGGCGAACCGCTCCCCCATCGCCTTGGCGTTGTCCTGCAGACCCTCGTTCTGGACGGTGCGCAGCGTCGCCAGACCCGCCGCCGCCGACAGCGGGTTGCCACCGAAGGTGGAGAACTGGAGCACGTTGATCGAGTCCATGATGTCGGCGCGAGCCACGACGCCGGCGAGCGTGATGCCGTTGCCCACACCCTTCGCGAACGTCAGCATGTCGGGGACGATGTCGTGCGCCTGGTATCCCCAGAAGTGGTCGCCGGTTCGACCCCATCCGGTCTGCACCTCGTCGGCGATGAAGAGGATCCCGCGGTTCGACAGCTCCTTGCCCATCCGGCCGAAGAGGTTGTCGGGCGGTGTGGCGAACCCGCCGACGCCCTGGATCGGTTCGGCGATCATGGCGGCGACGTCACCGGCCGACGTCATGTCGAGGACCTGGACGAGGTCGTCGACGCAGGCGTCCGCGAACGCATCGTCGTCGAGGTGACGGAACGGCGACCGCAGCTTGTACGGCCCGTGCACGAACGACACCTGGAGTCCGGAGTGCGACGTCGAGCGCCACGACGAGTGCGACGTGATCGCCTGCGCCGAGAAGACGCGACCGTGGTAGCTGTTCCTGATCGCCAGGAACTGGTTCGACTTCCGGTACGAGCTGGCCAGCAGGAGCGCGGCGTCGTTCGCCTCACTGCCCGACGGCGTGAAATACACACGCGCATCGGGGATGCCCGATGCCTCGGCGACCGCCTCGGCGAACTCGATCATCGGCTCGCTCAGGTACAGCGTCGAGGTGTGCATGACCTTGGCCGCCTGCGCCTGGACGGCGCTCGTGACGGCGGGGTGGTCGTGGCCGATCATGGTCGTCAGGACACCGCCGAAGAAGTCGAGGTACCGGTTGCCGTCGAGGTCCCAGACGTACGAGCCGCTCCCGCGTTCGATCGCGATCGGGTCGGCGTAGTACGGCGACAGGAAGGAGGGCAACGTCGCCCGGTACCGGTGGAGCAGCTCGTCGGTCGTCGTCATCCGGGTGAAGCTACACCCGACGACCGGAGACCGTGGCGAACGGCGCTCGACCCATACCCCCGGGGGGTTGTCACGGCACGCCGGTTCGGCTACCATGGCAAATGTCCGTACAATACGACTCGGCCAGCGACTCCCGGCCGAGACCGCTCGACACCACGACCACGGAAGATCGCCCCTCCATGTCACTGACACGCTTCGTCCCCATCGTCGGCTGGGCCCGCCACTACGACCGCGCCGACCTCCGACCCGACCTCGCCGCCGGCCTCACGATCGGCGCCATGCTCGTTCCCCAGGGCATGGCATACGCGCTCCTCGCCGGCCTGCCGCCCGAGATCGGTCTGTATGCGTCGATCGTGCCCGTCCTCGTCTACGCGCTCTTCGGCACGTCTCGCCAGCTCGCCGTCGGCCCGGTGGCCATCGTCTCGCTGCTGACGGCATCGGCGCTGAGCCCGCTGTTCGAGCAAGGGTCGGCCGGCTACATCAGCGCCGCAGCGCTCCTCGCCCTCATGGTCGGCGCGGTCCACCTCGTGCTCGGTTTCGGACGGCTGGGATTCGTCGTCAACTTCCTGTCGCATTCGGTCCTGGTCGGCTTCACCGCCGCCGCCGCGATCATCATCGGCTTCTCGCAGGTGAAGCACCTCTTCGGCATCAGCACCGAACGCAAGGATCACTTCTACGAGACGGTCGAGGAAGTCGTCCGCCGGATCGACGGCACGAACGGGACGACCCTCGCCCTCGGCGTCGGCAGCATCGCGCTCCTGGTCGCGATGAAGAAGTTCGCCCCCCGCATCCCCGGGGCACTCGTCCTGGTCATCGTCTCGATCCTGGCCGTCGAACTGTTCGACCTGACCGACCGCGGCGTCAAGACCGTCGGCGACATCCCGAGCTCCCTCCCTGCGTTCGGTCTCCCCGACCTCGACACCGGCACGATGGGTTCGCTGATCGGCACCGCCTTCGTGATCACGCTGGTCGGCTTCATGGAGTCGATCGCCGTCGCCAAGGTGTACGCACGCCGCCACCGCTACGAGGTCGACGCGAACCAGGAACTGATCGGACTCGGAGCCGCCAACGTGGCCTCGGGCTTCTTCGGGGGCTACCCGGTCACCGGCGGCTTCTCCCGGACCGCCGTCAACGACACCGCCGGCGCACGGACGCCGTTCGCCTCGATCATCACCGCCGTCCTGATCCTGCTGACCGTGCTGTTCCTCACGCCGCTGTTCAGTTCGCTGCCGAACGCAGCGCTCGGAGCGATCATCATCGTGGCGGTCGTCAACCTGATCGACATCAAGGAGATGCGACACATCGCCCACGTCAAGCAGTCCGACCTGATCGGGCTGTCGGTGGCCTTCGTCGCCACCCTCGTGCTCGGCATCGAGATCGGCATCCTCGTCGCCGTCGTCGCCTCGATGCTCGTCGTGTTCGCCCGGATGTCGAAGCCACACTCGGCGGTCCTCGGCCAGATCCCCGGCACGACGAGCTACCGCAACGTCGAACGGTTCCCCGAGGCGACGACCACCGACGGGATCAGGGTCGTGCGCATCGACGCCGCCCTGTCGTTCGTGAACGCCCAGCACGTGAAGAAGCTGCTGCTGACCGAAGCGGACGCGATCGAGGCGAGCCCCCATCGGGCGCTCGTCGTCGACTGCTCCGGCATCAACGACATCGACGCCACCGGCGTCGAGACCCTGTCGGAGATCCTGGTCGAACTCGACGAGCGCCGGGTCGACGTCCACCTGTGCGACGTGAAGGGTCCGGTCCGTGACGTCCTTCGACGCTCCGGCCTGTGGGACCGCCTCGACGGACGGATCCACGCCACTGCGGCGATGGCCGTCGACGCCGTCGTCCACCCCGGTACGCTGCCCGAATCACTCCGCTCGCTCGGCATCGACGAGCGACACGACGATCGTCCGGTCGACACGAACGACACCGTCGACACGGAGGCCAGCCATGCCTGATACCGGAACCAACGGCGACCTGAAGTGGCGGGTCATGGTCGCCTCCCACGCCGAGGCGAACCGGACCGGCGACCACGACGGCACCTTCCCGGCGCACGAACCCTCGGCCGCGGTCCTCGCCTGCTCCGACGCCCGGGTCCCACCATCGCTGCTGTTCGGACAGCCGTCGGGCAACCTGTTCGTCGTCCGCATCGCGGGCAACAGCGCCACGTCCGACGTCGTGGCGAGCCTCACCTACGCCGTCGAGGCCCTCGGCGTCGACCTCGTCATCGTCCTCGGACATTCCGGCTGTGGCGCCGTGACCGCAGCGATGTCGTCGGCCGTCGCCCCCGAACTGCGCGCCGTACTCGAACCGATCGACGAGATGCTCGACGGGTGCGCGGCATGCACCGACCTCGACGAGGCCGTCGCCGCCAATGTGCGACGCAACCTCCGCCGCCTGCGACGCGACCGGGGGCCGCTCGGCACGGCGATCGGCGAGCATCGGGTCGCCCTCCGCGGCGCCGTCCACGACCTCCGTTCCGGCGAACTCACCGAGATCGTCGACGACCTCGACCTCACCCCGACCGCCTCGACCCCCTGAACACCGACCATCCGACAAGCCCCAGGAGCCACATCATGACCATCACCGACACCCCCACCACCACGATCCACGCGAGCGAGCTCCGTCAGCTCCGCCTCGAAGATCCCCGCACCCGCATCCTCGACGTCCGCACGACGTCGGAGTTCGAGTCGGTTCACATCCCCGGCTCGTACAACGTGCCGCTCGACCAGCTGGCCGAGCACGTCGACGCCGTCGCCGAACTCGACGCTCCCGTCGTCCTCGTCTGCCTCTCCGGCAACCGGGCCTCGACCGCACAGGAGAAGCTCAACGCCGCCGGCAAGTCCAACCTGCGCGTGCTCGACGGCGGCATCGGCGCCTGGCAGACCGCGGGCGGCGACGTCGTCAAGGGTGACGAGAAGTGGACCCTCGAACGACAGGTCCGCGGCGTCGCCGGCTCGATCGTGCTCGCCTCGATCCTGACCAGCATCAAGTTCCCCAAGGCCCGTGCGCTCGCCGGCGGCGTCGGCTTCGGCCTGCTGTTCTCGGCGCTGTCCAACACCTGCGCCATGGGCATGCTCCTCGCCAAGCTCCCGTACAACCGGGGGCCGGAGTGCGTCATCGACGACGTGCTCGCCGACATGCGCGACTGACCAATACGTCGGTCGCGCCACCGGCCCTCGTCGGCGCCTCGGCGCCGGCCACCGCTTTCCAGCACACCGTTCACCCCGGCAACGGAGGGACCAAGGGCCCTCCACTTGCCGACCAAATGTCCGTACTATTAGAGTCTCACCCGACAACGAAAGGAGTGGGGGCTCACATGTTGTTCAACCAGTACTACTTGGAGTGCCTGTCGCACGCCTCGTACCTCATCGGCGACGAGACGACCGGCCGAGCCGTCGTCGTCGACCCGCAACGCGACGTCGCCGAGTACATCGCCGACGCCGAAGCCGCCGGCATGACGATCGAGCTCGTCATCGAAACGCATTTCCACGCCGACTTCCTGTCCGGCCACCTCGAACTCGCCGAAGCCACCGGGGCCAAGATCGTCTTCTCCTCCGTCGCCGACACCGAGTTCGAGTCGATGGGCGTCGCCGACGGCGAGCGCTACTCCCTGGGTGACGTCACCCTCGAGTTCCTGCACACGCCGGGCCACACACCCGAGTCGCTCAGCATCGTCGTGTACGAACACGCCGACGACATCGCCGCCGGCAACCCGCCGCACGGCGTCCTCACCGGTGACACCCTCTTCATCGGCGACGTCGGACGACCCGACCTGCTCGCCTCGATCGGTTTCACCCGTGAGGAACTCGCGGAGCACCTGTACACGAGCCTGCACACCAAGCTGATGCCGCTGCCCGACGCCACCAAGGTGTTCCCGGCCCATGGTGCCGGGTCGGCCTGCGGCAAGAACCTGTCGACCGAACTCGTCTCGACGATCGGCGAGCAGAAAGAGACCAACTACGCCCTGCGCGCTCCCGACAAGGAGACGTTCATGGCGTTGGTCACCGAAGGCCAGCCACCGGCACCGAGCTACTTCGTGTACGACGCGATCCTCAACCGCAAAGATCGCGATCTGCTCGACGAGGAGGCGCTCCCGACGGCGCTCTCCTACGACGAGGTCCAGGCAGCACTCGCCGGCGGCGCCATGCTGATCGACGGCCGCACACCCGAGGAGTTCGCACAGGGTCACCTGCGTCAGGCGGTCAACGTCGGCCTCGAAGGTCGCTACGCCGAGTTCGCCGGATCGGTCATCCCGTCCGACGTCGACATCGTGCTCTTCGTCGAGCCCGGGTTCGAACTCGAGGGCAAGAATCGGCTCGCCCGCATCGGGTTCGACCGTGTCGTCGGGTACGTCGCCGAACCGTTCGAGGTGATGCTCGGCCACCAGGACGAGGTGCAGGTCGCATCGCGACTCACCGCCAAGGCGTTCGACCAGCGCACCCGTTCGATCGACGACCTCCAGATCGTCGACGTGCGCAACCCGGGCGAACTCGAAGCCGGCACCATCGCCGGCTCCGTCAACATCCCCGTCGGCCAGATCCCGAACCGCGTCGACGAACTCGACGTCACCCGTCCGACGGTCGTCTACTGCGCCGGCGGCTACCGCTCGTCGGTCGCTGCGAGCCTCCTCCGCCAGAAGGGGTTCGCCGACGTCAGCGACATCATCGGCGGGTACGGCGCCTGGGCCGAAACCGTCCAATCGGCCTGACCAACCAGTCTCGAGCCCGCCGACCGCTGCACCGACCACCATCGACGCACCGCTCGGCGGGCCGGGAACCTCACAACCACGACACCCTGAGGGGGCATCATGGCGATCACCGCCAAGCACCACATCGTGATCGTCGGCGGCGGCACCGCCGGCATCACCGTCGCAGCACGGCTCGCACGGAAGGGGTACACCGACCTCGCCGTCATCGAACCGTCCGACAAGCACTACTACCAACCGTTGTGGACCCTCGTCGGCGCCGGCCTGTCGACGCCGTCGTCGACCGAGCGCTCCGAGCAGTCGGTGATGCCCAAGAAAGCAACCTGGATCAAGAAGGCCGCCGAGTCGTTCGATCCGGACAACAACACCGTCACCTGCAGCGACGGCTCGACGTACGAGTACGAGGCGTTGATCGTCTGCCCCGGCATCCAACTCGACTTCGACCGGATCGAGGGCGCTCAGGAAACGATGGGCAAGAACGGCGTGTCGTCCAACTACCGGTTCGACCTCGCTCCCAAGATGTGGGACATGATCCGTTCGACCACGTCGGGCACCGCGATTTTCACGATGCCGTCCGGACCGATCAAGTGCGCAGGCGCACCCCAGAAGATCGCGTACCTCGCTGCCGATCACTGGCGCAAGGAAGGCGTGCTCGACGACATCGACATCCACCTCGTCGTGCCGACGCCACGCATCTTCGGCATCTCCGAGATCGCCGACAATCTCGACAAGGTGATCGCCGACTACGGCATCACACTGCACACCCAGTCGGAGGTCACCGCCATCGACGGCGACGGGCGCACGGCGACGATCTCCGCCGTCGGCGACGGTGGCACGTCCGACACCATCGGCTACGACGTGATGCACTTCGTGCCGCCACAGTCGGCACCCGACTGGATCAAGGCCAGCCCGCTCTCGACCGGCGAGGGCCCCGGCTACGTCAGCGTCGACAAGCACACGATGCAGCACACCGAGTACCCGAACGTGTTCGCGCTCGGTGACGCCGGCTCGACGCCGAACTCGAAGACGGGCGCCGCGATCCGCAAGCAGGCCCCGGTCGTCGTCGAGAACGTCGACGCATATTTCAAGAACGAGGCACTCGGTGGCGAGTACCACGGGTACGCGTCGTGCCCCCTCGTCGTGTCGAGCAAGGCGATGCTGATGGCCGAGTTCGACTACTCGCTCGAGATGACACCGACGTTCCCGCGCTGGATGTTCGATCCGGCCAAGCCGCACCGCACCTACTGGTACCTGAAGAAGTACGGCCTCCCGGCCATGTACTGGAACGGGATGCTCAAGGGACTCGCCTGACGGCGACCACATCGTCCATGTCGCGCCCGGTCCCGAGGTCATGACCGGGCGCGGCATGGATGGACGATGACGATCTGGGGGGATCGATGACACGACTGGGGTTCGCACTGCTGTCCGACAGCTGTATCGGCTGTCACGCCTGCACGGTCGCGTGCAAGAGCGAGCACGACGTACCACTCGGGGTCAACCGCACCTGGTTGAAGTACATCGAGACCGGCGAGTTCCCGAACACCGGACGTTCGTTCTCGGTCATGCGGTGCAACCACTGCGACGACGCTCCGTGCATGACGATCTGCCCGACGAGGGCGCTGTTCCGTGCCGACAACGGCGTCGTCGACTTCGACGACGACCGCTGCATCGGCTGCAAGTCGTGCATGAACGCGTGCCCGTACGACGCGATCTACATCAACCCGGCGACCAACACGGCGCACAAGTGCAACTTCTGCAATCACCGCGTCGAGATGGGTCTCGAGCCGGCGTGCGTCGTGGTGTGCCCGACCCAGGCGATCGTGACCGGCGACCTCGACGACCCCGACTCCCCCGTCTCGAAGATCGTCGCCCGCGACAAGACGGCGGTCCGGGCGCCCGAGCAGGGCACGAATCCGAAGGTGTTCTACCGCGGCGTCGACCAGGCCTCGCTCGACCCGACGCGCACGGCGATCCGCGACGACGGGCTCATCTGGGCCGATACCACCCCCGATCACCCGACCCTGACGCCGACGATGCAGGCCCACGCCGGCCCGGGCATCGTCGCCCGCACGACGTACACGACCGCCCACCATCTCACCTGGAAATCCAAGGTGTCGGGGTATCTCGTCACCAAGGCGATCGCCGCCGGCCTGATGCTGTTCGCCGCGCTCCTCGTCACGATGGGCCACGGCTCGGAACGAGTGGCGGTCGGCGTCGTCCCGCCGGTACTCGCCGGCGTGTTCACGGCGATCACCGGTGCACTCCTCGTCGCCGATCTCAAGCAGCCGAGCCGATTCCTGTTCATCCTCACGAAGCCGAACACCCGATCGTGGTTGGTGCGCGGGGCGTGGATCCTCGGCGCGTTCGCCGGGTTCGTCGCCGTGTGGGGGCTGGCCGGCATCGCGGACGCCGGTGGCGCACTCGCCGTGCTCGCGCTCCCGACGACGTTGCTCGCTGCAGCCGTCGCCGGGTACACGGCGTTCCTGTTCGGTCAATGCGAGGGCCGCGACCTCTGGCAGACACCCCTGCTGCTGCCGATCCTGCTGGCGCAAGCCGTCGTCGCGGGCGGTGCGGCGTTCTCGTTGCTCGACCTCGTGATCGACGTCCCCGAGACCCGCGCGATCCGGATCGCGTTCCTGGCCGGCATCGGTGCGCTCGCGCTCCTGATCGCCGCCGAACTGTGGGCGAAGGGATCGCGCCACGTCGAACTGGCGACACTCGAGATGACCCGCGGCGCCTATGCCACTCGTTTCTGGTGGGGCGGCGTCGTCGTCGGCCTCCTGGTTCCCGCTGCGCTGTTGACGATCTCGCTCGCCGCCGACGACGCCACCCCGGTGGTCGCGGCGGTCGCCGGACTCGCCGGCTTGCTCGGCATGTTCGCCTACGAAGACGCTTACGTCCGGGCCGGTCAATCGGTCCCGCTGTCATGAGGAGGGCCACCCGATGACGCTCGCCAACCACCCGCCGCACGATCGCTGGCACGACTGGACCGAACTCGACGCGAAGGCCTGGCCGAAGCGCGAGGAGCGGCGCTATACGATCGTGCCGACGACCTGTTTCAACTGCGAGGCCGCCTGCGGACTCACCGCGTTCGTCGACCGGGAGACCGGCCAGATCGCCAAGTTCGAGGGGAACCCCGAACATCCGGCGAGTCGGGGTCGGAACTGCGCCAAGGGCCCGGCGACGCTGAACCAGGTCGACGATCCCGAGCGGATCCTCCACCCGCTGAAGCGCAGCGGACCTCGCGGGAGCGGGCAGTGGGAGCGGATCGGCTGGGGCCAGGCGCTCGACGAGATCGGCGCACAGGTTCGCGGCGCCATCGCAGACGGCCGCACGAACGAGGTGATGTACCACGTCGGGCGACCGGGTGAAGACGGCTACACCGAGCGGGTCCTCAAGGCGTGGGGCGTCGACGGCCACAACAGCCACACGAACATCTGCTCGTCGAACGCCCGCATCGGCTACCAGTCGTGGATGGGTCACGATCGACCCTCGAGCGATTACGCCAACGCCGAGGTCATCTTCCTGATCTCGTCGCACCTCGAGACCGGCCACTACTTCAATCCGCACGCCCAGCGGATCATGGAGGGCAAGGCCAAGGGCGCGACCGTGATCTGTGTCGACACCCGCCTGTCGAACACCGGCGCCAAAGCCGACTACTGGCTGTCGACCTGGCCCGGCACCGAGGCGTTCCTCCTCCTGGCGATCGTGAAGCTGCTGCTCGAGAACGGCACGTGGGAACGCGACTTCGTGCGACGGTGGGTGAACTGGGAGACCTACCTGCGAGAGACGCGCCCCGACCTGCCGTGCGAGTTCGCCTCGCTCGAACGGGCCCTGCTCGACGAGTACGCCGAGTACACCCCCGAACGCGCCGAGTACCTCACCGGCGTGGCCGCGTCGACGATCCGTGAGATCGCCGCCATCATCGGCGCCCACCCGACCAAGTTCGCCTCGCACAACTGGCGCTCTGCCGGGGCCGGCAACCTCGGCGGCTGGCAGGTCGCCCGCTGCCTGTTCTTCATCAACGTGTTGACCGGCTCGGTGGCCACGATCGGCGGAACCGCCGGCAACGGCTGGAACAAGATGGCCCCGCCGCACCCGTTCGGCGGGCAGCCGATCACGACGTGGAACGAGCTGTCGTGGCCCAAGGAGTACCCGCTCTCGTATCACGAGATGTCGATCCTGCTCCCCCACTTCCTCAACGAGGGCCGTGGCAAGCTGGCCGCGTACTTCTCGCGTGTCTACAACCCGATCTGGACGAACCCGGACGGCTTTTCGTGGATGGAGGCCCTGCTCGACGAGTCGAAGGTCGAGTGCCACGTCGCCCTCACCCCCACGTGGTCGGAAACCGCCTGGTACGCCGACTACGTCCTGCCCATGGGCGTGGGCTCCGAACGCCACGATCTCGCCAGCTTCGAGACCCACGCCGGCCGCTGGGTCGGCTTCCGGCAGCCGGTGATGCGACGGTACGCCGAGCTGCGAGACGGCGCGCCGATCGACCCCGACCGCCGCACCCACGAGTTCAACAAGGGCGAGGTGTGGGAAGAGAACGAGTTCTGGATCGACCTGTCGTGGAGGATCGATCCGGACGGGTCGCTCGGCGTTCGCCAGTTCTTCGAGAGCGCCGAGCGACCCGGTCATCCGGTGGGTGTCGACGAGTACTACGGCAGGCTCTTCGACGGGATCCCCGGCCTCGCCGACGACGCGGCAGCCGCCGGCCAGACGACGCTCGAGTACATGCGCGACCGAGGCGCCTATCCGGTGTCGGGCGACCAGATCACGCCGTACGAACGCCCGGTCGACGCCGCCGCACTCGACGGTTGCATCCGAGACGCCGAGGGGGTGTACCGCAAGCCGGGCACCCCGGGCGCGTGGGACGGCTCCGACGACACCCTCGACGATCTGCATCTGGCGAAGCTGGGCGACGGCTCACCGGCCGTCGAGGTCGACGGTGAGATCAAGGAGGGCTTTCCCACCCCGTCGAAGAAGCTCGAGCTGTTCTCGACGACCATCCGCGACTGGGGATGGCCGGAGTACGCCACCCCGACGTGGATCCCGAGCCACGTCCACTGGGAGGACCTCGATCTCGACGGCGACGAGCGCATCCTGCTGCCGACGTTCCGGATCCCGACCCTGATCCACACCCGTTCGGCCAACTCGAAGTGGCTCAACGAGATCAGCCACCGTCACCCGCTGTGGATCCATCCGTCCGACGCCGAACAGCTGGACATCGCCGAGAACGGCCTCGTCCGGGTGTCGACCCGGATCGGCCACTTCGTCATCGCGGCATGGCGGACCGAGGGCATCCGACCCGGCGTCGTCGCCGCCAGCCACCACATGGGGCGCTGGCGGATCGAGGAGGACGATGCCCGCTCGTGGGGCGCGGGCAAGGCGCGCATCGACCACGACGGATCCAGGTGGACCCTCACCCGAGAGCACGGCATGCGCGCCTGGGACTCCGGCGACGACGAGCAGGGCGGCGACCCCGACACCCGACGCATCTGGTGGAACGACACCGGTGTGCACCAGAACCTCAGCTTCGCGGTGCAGCCCGACCCGATCTCCGGGATGCAGTGCTGGCACCAACGTGTCCGGGTCACGCCCGCCGAGCCCGGCGACTCCTACGGCGACGTCGTCGTCGACACCGCGAAGTCCCGCGAGGCCTACCGGGAGTGGCTCGCCAAGACCCGACCGGCACCAGGACCCGGCGGGTTGCGGCGCCCGCTGTGGTACGCACGTCCGCTGAAGCCGACACCGTCGGCGTACCGGGCCTGACACCCGACGCCGGAATCCCGTCGCCGACGGTCCGGCGTCGCGGGGTGCGCTCACCGTTATTGTTGGGCCTCTTGTGACTGACTTCGCCGATCTCGCCGAACCGCTCGAACGCTCGAGCGACGTGCCCCTGTGGGCGCAGCTCGAACGCGAACTGCGACGCCGCATGGAACTCGGCCACTTCGCCGACCGGTTCCCGACCGATCGCGAGCTGATCGAGGTGTACGAGGTGAGCCGACACACGGCGCGCCACGCAGTGGCGCAACTGGGCGCCGACGGCATCGTCCGCCGTGCACGCGGCGTCGGCACGTCGGTCGACCACCGCACCTTCGAACGGTCGCTCGGTGCGCTCTACAGCCTCTTCCAGGTCGTCGAGGAAGCAGGGATCGAGCAGCACAGTGTCGTCCGCGCCCTCGAGCGCGTCACCGACCCCGACGTCGCCGAACGACTCGATCTCGACCCGGACGCCGAACTCGTCCTGATCGACCGCATCCGCTACGCGGGCGACGAGCCGCTCGCCATCGACCGCATCTGGCTGCCCGCCGACGTGGCCGAACCATTGCTCGACGCCGACTTCACCCACACGTCGCTGTACAACGAGCTCGAGCGCACGCTCGGCAAGCGGCCGGGCGAGGGTTGGGAACAGATCCATCCCAAGATCCCGACCGCCGACGAACGCGAGATCCTCGGGATCGACGACGGGGAGGCCGTGTTCGCGATCGAACGTCTCGGCGCCTGCAAGGGCGAACCGATCGAGTGGCGCCTCACCCTCATCCGTGGCGACCGGTTCACGTTCGTCGCCGACTGGACCGCCGGCCAACGCAACGAGCTGCGCATCCAGATGACCCGCTGACCGACCGCTCGGCTCGACCCGGCGACCTCGAGGTGCCGTAGGGTTTCGCGCATGTCGAACTCCCGCTCCGTCGTCATCGTCGATGCCCTCCGCACACCCATCGGTCGTCGCGGCGGTGGGCTGTCCACCCTGCACCCCGCCGAGGTGCTCTCGAACGTCCAGCAGGGCCTCGTCGACCGCACCGGCATCGACCCGTCGGCGATCGAACAGGTCGTCGGTGGGTGTGTGAGCCAGGTCGGCGAGCAGAGCTTCAACGTCACCCGGACGGCATGGCTCGCTGCCGGACTGCCGCTCGAGACAGCGGCGACCACCGTCGACACCCAGTGCGGTTCGAGCCAGCAGGCGACGAACCTCGCCACCTCGTTGGTCGCATCGGGCACCGTCGACGTCGCCATGGCGTGCGGCGTCGAGGTCATGAGCCGCATCCCGATCGGGTCGAACTCGGCCAAGCAGCTCGGGCTCGGCGTGCCGATCCCCCGGACCTACTTCGACCAGTACGAGATGACCTCCCAGTTCGAGGGCGCCGAACGGATCGCCGACAAGTGGGGCATCTCCCGCGACGACACCGACCGGTTCGGACTGGCGTCGCAGGAACGTGCCGCTCGCGCCTGGGCCGAGGGTCGGTTCGACGGTCAGTACATCGAGATCGAGGCGCCCGATCGCGGCGACGACGGCGAGTTGCTCGAGACGACGCACACGGTCGCGCGCGACGAGGGCCTCCGCGAGACCTCACTCGACAAGCTCGCCGGCCTGAAACCGGTCGCTCGCGAAGACGGCGTGCACACGGCGGGCAACTCGTCGCAGATCTCCGACGGCGCCGCCGGCCTGCTCGTGATGACGGAGGCGAAGGCGAACGAGCTCGGCCTCACCCCACGGGCTCGGGTCGTCGACGCCTGCCTGGTGGGCGTCGACCCGGTGCTGATGCTCACCGGTCCGATCGACGCCACCCAGAAGCTCCTCGACCGAACGGGCCTGTCGATCGACGACATCGACATCTTCGAGATCAACGAGGCGTTCGCCTCGGTCGTGCTCGCCTGGGCCAAGGAGGTCGGCGCCGATCTGGAGAAGACGAACCCGAACGGTGGGGCGATCGCGCTGGGCCACCCGCTCGGCGGCACCGGCGCCTTCCTGATGACGAAGGCGCTCAACGAGCTCGAGCGCACGGGGGGCCGCTACGGCCTCGTCTCGATGTGCTGCGGTGGCGGTCTCGGCACCGGCACCATCATCGAGCGGCTCTGACGTCCGGTCCGGCGACGCGCCTTGGTTGAATGCCACGGTGCGTCGTTCCCTCGCGCTGTCCGGCGGTCTGGCCATCGTCGCCGCGCTCGGTGCCTGTGACGGCGATGACGCCGACCCCTCGACCACTCCCCCGCCCGGGGCGGTCGAGGCGAACGCCGTCGTCGACTGGGTGGTCGACGGCGACACGATCGACGTCGTCATCGACGGTGTCGAGGAACGGGTGCGCCTGACGGGCATCGACACCCCGGAGATCGCTCACGAGTCGAGCGGCGACCGCCCGGGCAACGACGCCGAGTGTTACGCCGACGAAGCCCACGACTTCATCCGGTCGCTGATCGACGAGGGCTCACCGGTCCGACTCGAACGCGACGTCGGCGCACGGGACGACTACGGGCGATTGCTCGCCTACGTGTACCGAGCGAGCGACGGCGTCTTCGTCAACTACGAGCTCGTCCGCCAGGGATACGCGACGCCGCTGTCGATCGAGCCGAACACCACCTACGCCGACCTCATGGTCGATGCCGCCCGCGCCGCCGAACGCGACGACGTGGGCCTCTGGGCCGCCTGTCGCTGACCGCTCCCGCCGCCTCGGCGCACGGACGGGTAGCGTCTGTGGCCGTGAGCGAGCTCGCCGAACGCCTGGGGCATCCGTCCGACGCCAAGCTCGTGATCGTCTCGTGCGACGATCTCGGCTCGTGCCACGCCGCCAATGTCGGCGTGTTCCGGGCGATCCGCGAGGGCACGGCGACATGCGCGTCGATCATGGTGCCGGCGCCGTGGGCTCGTCACGCCGCCGCCGAGTACCAGCCGACCGACGACATCGGCGTCCACCTCACCCTGAACGCCGAGCACGAGCTCTACCGCTGGGGTCCGGTCACCCACGCCCCGAGTCTGCACTCCGGCGAGACCGGCTTCCCCCGCAACCTCGACGACCTGTGGGAACACGCCGACGCCGACGAGGTCTACCGAGAGCTCAAGGCCCAGATCGCACGCGCCATCGCGTGGGGCATCGACGTCACGCACCTGGCGCCACACCTGACCGCGATCACGCTCCGACCCGAGTTCTTCGGCATCTACGTCGATCTCGCCGTCGAGTTCGCCCTGCCGATCCGACTGCCGTCGACCGTGAGTGCCGACCAGGCCGGGTTCCCGTTCCGCAAGCTCGCCGCCGACGAGGGGATCGTGTTCCCCGACCACTTCGATCACGACTGGCGCGCCGGTTCGCGTGAGCGGGTCGGACGCACGCTGGCCGACCTCCCGAACGGTGTCACCGAGATCCACATCCAGCCGGCCATCGACAGCCCCGAGGTGCGGGCGCTCACGAGTCACGCCGACGAGTGGATCGACGATCTCGCCTACGCGACCGACGGCAGCCTGCGCTCCGCCCTCGACGCCGCCGGCGCCACCCTGATCGGCTATCGCGAGCTCAGAGCTGCGATGCGAGCCGGCTGAACGCCGCCGTCGCCTCGCCCAGACGCAATGCGGCCAGCACCTCACCGGTGTGGCCGGACGCCTTCACCTTGCCGCGCATGAACTCGACCGTGGCGTCGAACCCGTCGTCGGTCACGACGGCGAGCGGCGCCGTGAACACGACGTCGGCGTCGTCGGGTCCGTCGACGCGTTCGTCCTTCTTCGCCACGACGAGTCGGTACTGCACGCTCACGACGTCACCTCCGACGCCACGCCGTCGAACAGATCGTGTTCGTACTCGCCGCCGTCCGCGTACGGATCGGGGATGTCGCCGACCAGCGATCGGGCGAGGATCCAGTCCTCCCACGGGTACACGTCGCGGAGCTGCTCGTCGGTGAGCCCGAACCAGAATGCGGCGGTCGGGTCGACCTGGGTGGCGTGCGCCTTGAGCGCCCCGGTGCGAGCCCAGAAGTAGTCGCCGATGTCGACGCGGGTGGTGACGCGGTGGTCGGTGTCGGGACGCTCGAACCAGGCTTCGTCGAACGGCGACTCGCCCTTGTGCTTCAGCAGTCCTTCGTGCATCGCGACGAGTCGGCGACGGCTCCAGGTCGAGTAGTAGAGCTTGAGCGGTTGGAACGGCTCACCGGCCTCCGGATACCAGTCGGGGTCACCGGCACGGTCGAACGCGAGTACCGAGATGTCGTGCACCCGAAGGTGATCCGGGTGCGGGTAGCCCTGCTGGTCGTCGGAGTAGGTGATGAGCACCTGCGGCTTCGTGCGGCGGATGTGCGCCACGAGCCGACCCGTCGCCTCGTCGAGGTCGGCCTGGTGGAAGCAGTCGGGATGTTCGTTCGGCGGCGTGTCGGCCATGCCGGAATCGCGGTAGCCGAGCATGATCACCTCGTCGAAGCCGATCACCCGAGCCGACGCTTCGAGCTCGGCCGGTCGCATCGACACGACGAGCTCGCGTTCCTGTTCCGGGGTGAGATCGTGGAACGGTTGCCCCGGTTCGCGCAGGGTCGGGTTCTGGAGGTCGCCTTCCTCGCCGCCGGTACAACACACGAGCACGGTGCGAACGCCCTGCTCATGGTACTTGGCGAGCGTGGGAGCACCCTTCGACGCCTCGTCGTCGGGGTGGGCATGCACGGTCATGATCGTCCGGTCGGCTGCCATCGGGTGCACGCTATCCCGGTCCGACCGCACGACGACGCCTGGTTCGCCGCATCACTACGCTCGATTCGATGCGTTCTCCCCTCGCCGCCGCCGTCGTCGTCTCGGCCACGGTGTTGCTGATCGGTGCGTGCAGCAGCGACGACGGGCGGGCGCTCCCTCCGGCGGTCGATCCGCTCCCGACCACCACCGTCGCCCCCACCCTTCCCGGTGCGGCGTTCCGGCTGGAAGGCTCGTGGGGCGACGGCCCGGTGGACGCCGGCGCGGGGTGCGGCACCGACGACGCCGCGCCCCAGGTCGGCTGGACGGGGGTCCCGGACGGGACGTCCGAACTCGCTGTCGTGTTCTCGATCGACGGGGAGCCCCAAGACGTCCTCGTGGGGATCGACCCGTCCGTGACGGGGTTGGCCTCGACCGCCGTCCCCGACGGCTCGTTCTGGTGGCCGCCGTCCGACGTGGGCGCCCGATGGAACGGTTGGTGCACCGACGATCCGGACGCCGATCTCCAGATCACGGCGTACGCGCTCAACCAACAGGTCGAAGCTGCCGATGACACCAGTGTCACCGACCTCGTCGGCGTGATCGCATTGACCGCGATCGGGCAGGCAACGGTGATCGCACGACTCGACGTTCCCCCGCCGACATGACCTACGACGACACGACCACGACACCGACCGACACGGCGACACCCACCCGCGCCTTGGCGACCGTCGTGGATGCCGCCGAACTGGCGGTGGCGGTGCTCGGGATCGACGGCGGTGTGCTGCACGCCAATCCGCTCGGCGCCCGACTGTTCCGACTCGGCGCAGGCGATGCCGGCGTGGCGTCGGACGCACTGTCGGTCGTGCTCGATCAGGTCCCCAAGCAGCTGCTCGACGGGCCCGAGGGCGGCACCTGGTCCGGTGAGGTGTCGCTCGGCTCGACCCTGGAACGACCATCGATCCACGCCGTGACCGTCCACGCCCACCACGACCCGGCCCATCCCTCGGGCGGCTACCTCGCGATCCTCGCCGACGACGTCACCCACGAGCGCGAAGGCGTCGCCCGGCTGATCCACCAGCTCGAGCACGACCCGACGACCGGGCTCCTGAATCGCTCGGCTGCGATCTCCCGCATCGGCGACGCCCTGGCCCGTCCGGACGACACCACGACGGCGGTGCTGCTCATCGACGTCGACCGGCTCGCCGACGTGAACGACGCGCTCGGCCACGACACCGGCGACCGGCTGCTGGCCTCGACCGCTCGCCGACTGAGCACCGCCGTCCGTCCCGACGACCTCGTCGCCAGGATCGGCGGGGACGAGTTCATCGTGCTGTGCCGCGATCTCGACGGGCCGCCGGCAGCGCTCGAACTCGCCGACCGCATCCGCCGGTCGTTGACGGGGCGGCTCACGATCCAACAACTCGAACTCGACGTGTCGGTCAGCGTCGGCGTCGCCGTCGTCGACGACCAGTGGGCCGACCACGTGGACGAGACCGGCGACGAACACGGCCGCCTGCGCGCCCTCGAGCTGATCTCTCGCGCCGACACCGCGGTCCACGCCGCCAAGCAGCGTGGTCGCGGCCACACCGCCCAGTTCTCCGAGCAGCTGGGCAGCCAGGCACGGGTGCGCACCGAGCTGTCGTCGGCGCTCTCACGAGCGCTGCGCGACGGCCAGCTCGAAGTCGAGTACCAACCGATCTTCTCGGCCGTGTCGGAGATGGCGGAGGCCGCCGAGGCCCTGCTTCGGTGGAACCATCCGACGCGTGGGCGCGTCGAAGCGGGCGAGTTCATCCCGATCGCCGAGGAGACCGGCGTCATCGTGCCGATCGGCGACTGGGTCCTCCAGCAGGCGTGTTCGACCACACGCCAGTGGATCGACGCCGGCCTGGTGGGCTCCCGATTCTCCGTCCACGTGAACGTGAGCCGGTTGCAGCTGGCCGGCCCGACCTTCGTGAACCGCGTCGTCGACCTGCTCCGTGAGTACCGCCTGCGACCGCGCCAAGTCGTCCTCGAAGTTCGCGAAGCGAGCCTCGTCGACGACGACTCCGACGAGGTCGTGCGCTCGGTGCGGGCACTGCGGCGCGTCGGTGTGCGGGTCGCGATCGACAACTTCGGGACCGGCTCGCACGCACTGTCGTTGATGACCGACATCGGGGCCGACGTCCTCAAGCTCGACGGCAGCTTGGCCCTCCCGAACGGGGCGTCCGAGACCGACACGAGGGTGGTGCGGGCACTGGTCCTGCTCGCCCACGCCCTGAACATGGAAGTGGTCGCGGAACGCGTCACGGGTCTCGAACAGCTCCGTCGCCTGCGAGCGGCCGGATGTGACCTGGTTCAGGGCCATCTCGTCGGCTCCCCGGCGGCGGCCGACCAGCTCGTGATCCAGATGGAGCTCTGACGGCCGGACGGCTCCGCGGTCGCTGAACCCGCGCTGACGACCGCCGGCGGCGCCACGTCCGGTCGGCAGACCCCCGACGTTAGGGTCTCCGCATGAGCCTCCCGCCGCCGCCCCCGCCGGCAGCAGCCGAAGCCTGCTTTCGACACCCGAACCGGGAGGCCGGCCGGCGATGCACCCGGTGCGGTCGCCCCGCGTGCTCCGACTGTCTCGTCCAGGCGACCGTCGGGAGCCACTGCGTCGAGTGCGCCAAGGCAGCTCGACCCGATGTCCGCACCCGGGCGACGTTCTGGAACGCCCGGCAACCGGCGCTCGTCACGACGATCCTGATCGCCATCAACGTGGCGGTGTTCGCCATGATGGTCGTCCAGGACCCGCAGGCCCTCACGGGGGCACTGACCCGGCTCCATCTCGAGTTCGCCCTGTACGAGCCAGCGCTGGAGCAGGGTGAGTGGTACCGGCTGATCACCTCCGGCTTCCTGCACTACGGCATCATCCACGTCGGCTTCAACATGTACCTGCTGTACGTCGTCGGGCAGATGCTCGAACCGGCGATCGGCCGGGTGAAGTTCCTGCTGGTCTATCTCGCCGGGCTGCTCGGCGGCTCGGCGGGTGCCGTGTTGCTGTCACCCGACGCACTGACGGCCGGGGCGTCGGGGGCCGTGTTCGGCCTGCTGGCGCTCGCCTTCGTCGGCTACTGGCTGAACGGGACCAATCCGATGTCGACCTCGATCGGGTCGCTGTTGATCCTCAACCTGGTCCTGACGTTCCTCTGGAGCAATCGGATCTCGGTCGGTGGCCACCTCGGCGGCGCGATCGCCGGTGCGCTGTGCGCACTGGCCGTCATGGCGCCGTCGTACCGAGGCGTCCCGAAATGGGCCGGCTACGCCGCACCGATCGGCGTTATCTCACTCTCGGTGGCGATTGCGGTTCTCAGCGTCGGATCTTCCTGAAACGATCCCGACAATCCTTTCGCAACCTTGATCGGTTGCGTATGGTAGGACCGTCGGACCGGATTATCTTCGGTTTGTGTCAAATACAGTTTCCTCCCCGCGAAACGACACGGAAATCCAGCCATGAACCTGCCATCCACCCGCACCACACGGCGGCGCCTGCATCACACCTGGGAGCGTTTCCAGGTGCGGCGTCGACAACTCTCGGCCGCCGTCGCCGCCAAGCGACCGCCACGCTCCGTGCAAACGACTGAGTTGCAGTACCGCCTCGCCCACGTCGCCGACCCCCACGGCACCGGCTCGATCCTCGCCGTGCAGGGCCTCCTCAACGCGGCGGCGATCGAGTCGATCCACGACGCCACCGTCGTGCTGCCGGCAGGATCCCGACTCGATCTCGACCTCAGCGGAGCCGCCATCTTGGCCGGCCCGTGGTTGCGCATGCTGGAGGCACTGATCGACGCCCTCGAAGAACGCAACGTGCACGTGCAGGTGACCGGGATCAGCCCGCACCACCCCGAACTGCGCCGTCACTGACCCCGTCGCGAAACCCTGTCACACCCCCTCGTCAGAGTGGGGTGCATGGACGACACCAACACCCCCCGGCAGCTGAGCCTCCTGCCCTCACCGGAGGTTCCCGTTCAGTTCCGACTCGACGCCGACACACGACGACGCGGCCTCCGCCACGTCGCCGAGATCCGCGAGCAGATGGCGGCCCGCCAAGCGGCACGCCGTCAGGCCGAGCACCTCGCCGAACGGTCCATCCGCCGCCCGGTCCGCCCCGAAGCCGCCTGACGGCGCGGCGTCACGACGCGTTCGGCGCCAACGAGCGAATGGCTTCCCAGGTGTCGAGCTCGGGATCGAACGGCAACACCGCCAACGACGTCGTCGTGACGCCGTTGTCGAAGTACCGGTCGATCGTCGCCCGGCACTCGGCGGGTGAGCCGTGCACCACGAGCGCGTCGACCACCGAGTCGGGGATCTCGGCCAGAGCCTGCTTGCGATCGCCGGCCTTCCACGCCGCCCACATCCCGGCCAGTTCGTCGCCCCGACCCAACCACGCCTGGAACGCTGCGTACACCGGCACGTTCATGTAGGCGGCGATCGCCCGTCGAGCGCCCTCGCGAACGACGTCGGCGTTCTCACTCGGGCACACGAAGATGCGAGCGACGAGCTCGCGATCCTCTCCCCCAGCGCCCTCGCGCAGCGCCGCAGCGACCGTCGGCACGTCGTCGGCGCCGAGCCAGTTGGTGATCGCGCCGTCGGCTTCGCGGCCCGCCATCTTCAGCATCCCCTCCCGCAGTGCCGCGACCACGATCGGCGGCGTCTGCTCCGGACGGAGACCGAGCCGGAAGCCCTGGATCTCGAAGGTGTCGTATTGCTCGGTCACCTTCTCGCCGGTGAAGGCATCACGCAGGAACCGCACGACGTCGCGGACCTTCTTGTACGGCTCCTCGAACGGCACACCGTTCCAACGCTCGACGATCACGTTCGACGACGACCCGATGCCGAGCACGAATCGACCGGGTGCGGCATCGGCCATCGAGGCGGCGCTCTGCGCCATGCATGCCGGGGTTCGCGTGTACGCCGGCAGGATCGCAGTGCCGAGGCGCAGTCGCGGTTCCCACACCGACGTCAACGCCAGCGGCGTCAGGCCATCGCCGGCGTCCGACTCGGCCGACCACACGTCGGTGAACCCCATGTCGGCCAGTTCGACGATGCGATCACGCTGCGCGTGCAGCGGGCCGGCGAGCGGCACGGTCATTCCGGGGCGGCGAGGGAGGCTCATGGCGGCGACTGTACGGGCCGGGCACTACCGTCATCGACATGGGGAAGTTCGAACAGCCTGGGGGCGACCTGCCGTGGCAGGGCGACGCCTGTTCACTCGTCGACGCGTTCCGTTCCGGTGAACGCACACCGCTCGACGAGCTCGAGTCGGTGGTGCGAGCGATCGGGACGTCCGACCTGAACGCCTTCAGCCATCTGCATCTCGACCGAGCTCGCGAAGCGGCGGCGAACGCCGACGTCTCGAAGCCCTTCGGCGGCGTCCCGATCGGCGTGAAGGAACTCGATCAGGTCGAGGGCTGGCCCGACACCCACGCCTGTGCCCTGTTCGCCGACGACGTCGCTCCCCACACGAACACGAACGTCGCCCGCGCCCGCGACCTCGGCGGTGCCGTGCTCGTCGGCCAGACGACGGCATCGGAGTTCGGTGGCGTCAACCTGACCCGGACGGTCATCAACGGCACGACGCACAACCCGTGGCAACACGGCACGACGCCGGGCGGCTCGTCGGGTGGCACCGCCGCAGCCGTGGCCGGCGGCATCGTCACCCTCGGCACCGGCGGCGACGGCGGCGGATCGATCCGCATCCCCGCCGGTTTCTGTGGCCTGGTCGGCCTCAAGGCGACATACGGCCGCATCCCCCTCACGCCCGACGCCCGCCTCGGCGCGATGACCGTCACCCACGGATGCCTGTCCCGATCGGTCCGCGACACGGCCCGCTGGTTCGACGTCTGCAACGGGCGAGACCCCCGCGAACCGCTCAGCCTGCCGCGCGTCGACGGTTGGGAAGCGGGGCTCGGCAACCACGCCGACGAGTTGCGGGGCAAACGCGTCGCCGTGGTCGCCGACTGGGGCTCGGCGGTCGTCTCGCCGGTCATGTGGGAACTGCTCGAAGAGGCCGCCGACCGGCTGATCGCCGACTGCGGCATGGTGCGCGTCGACGATGTCGACACCACTCTCCCGAGGATGGGCGCCGCCTGGTCGGTCGCCAACAGCGTCGGCTTGATCGACAAGCTCGGCGAGCGGTGGCCCGAGTGTGCCGATCAGCTGACGCCGGAGATCCGCTTCTCGATGGAGCACGGCGCCCCGAACTACGGCGCCGACGCCCGCATCAAGCTCGAGCGCCGCCGCAGCGAACTGAACGAGGCGATGGCGCGCATCTTCGACACGGCGTCCGGCGGCGTCGATTTCGTGATGACGGCCAGCAATCCCGACGTCGCGTTCGCGGCCGACGGCCCGCTTCCCGGCGTGTTCGGCGGCCTCGAGGCCGGCGCCGGCAACAACGGCAAGCTCACGTTCCCGGCGAACCTGCACGGCAATCCGGCGATCTCCGTTCCGGCCGGGCAGGTCGACGGGCTGCCGATCGGTCTCCAGATCGTGGGGCCGCACTTCACCGAGGAGTTGCTCCTGGAGCTGGCGCTGACGGTCGAGCGTGAACGCCCGTGGCCACTCACCACCGTGCTCGCCGGGGTCGCGTCGTGAAGCTCGGAGCGTTCTCCGTCAGCCTCGCCGTCGCCGACCTCGCAGCGTCACGCGAGTTCTACGAGCGCCTCGGTTTCGAGGTGACCGGCGGCAACGCCGACGAGGGCTGGCTGATCCTGAAGAACGAGCAAGCGATCATCGGTTTGTTCCACGGCATGTTCGAGGGCAACATCCTCACGTTCAATCCGGGCTGGACCCAGGACGGGGTGCCGGCGGACGGCGACTTCACCGACGTCCGCGACGTGCAGGCCGTGCTGCGATCGGCCGGCGTCGAACCCGCCGAACCGATCGACGCCGACGGCACGGGCCCGGCGCACATCGTCGTGACCGATCCCGACGGCAACACGATCATGATCGACCAGTTCGTCGACCGTCCCGACGACTGACCG
>JBPEWX010000327.1:0-3120 GCA_052032235.1 Ilumatobacter sp.
CGGCCCCCAGCAGCGCCCGTCCGAGCCCCACGTTCGCCCGGATCGTCTCCGACGGTGCGACGGCGTGCCGGGCGGCGATCGTGAAGCACTCGGTGGCGTGCGACCAGGCGCCGACGGCAAGACTGCGCTCGCCGGCGAGCGATGCGTGGCCGTGGGCTCGGGCGTCACCGGCGGCATCGAAGTGTCGTGCGATCCGGGCGTGCTCGTCCGGTCGGCTGACGCCGAGCGCTTCGGCGGTCGCGACGTGGAGCCGGAGGCGCACGAGGGGCCCGATCGACTCCTCGACGATGTCGCGTGTCAAGGCGTGCGAGAACGCGACGTTCGCTGCGGTGTCGACGTCGAGAAAGCCTCGCCGTGCCAGCTGGTCGAGTCGGGTGGCGGCGTCGCCGATCGTCAGCTCGCACACCGTCGCCACCACCGGGAGTTCGACCGACTGACCGCTGACCGCAGCCGAACGCAGTACCGCGACGGCGTCGTCGTCGAGCGTTGCGATGCGGTGGTGGAGCCACTCGCGGATCGGGGCGGGGACCTCGTCGATGTCGAGACGCCCGGTCGCCGATGCGGCTCGGGCGAGTTCGCTCGCGTACAGCGGCAGACCGCCCGTGCGGAGGTGGAGCGCGTCGGCACCCCGTTCGTCGACCGCCAGGTCGGTGCGTTCGGTCACGAGTCGCGCGACGTCGTTCCGCTCGAGCGGCTCGAGCGTGATGTCGACGATGCCGATCGACCGGGCGAGTTCGCCCCATCGCCCGGCCCCGTCGCCGTCGTCGGGGCGGCTCGTGCCGACGATCAGCAGTGGGGTCGACGCCCCGTCGATCGCCTCCTGGAGCAGGACCACGGAGTCGGACGACGCCCATTGCAGATCGTCGAACAGCCAGATCGTCGGCCGATCGGACAAGCGCTCGACGAGTTGGGACAGGGAGCGGCCGACACGGGTGCGCACGAGATCGGCAGCGAGTCCCGGTTCGGGGGCATGGTCGCCCAGGAGGATGCGGAGCGGATCGTCCGCAGGCACCAGGGCCGGGTCGTGGGCGACCGCGCGTTCGATCGCCTCGGTGATCGCCCCCAGCGCTCGGCCGGTGTCGGGGCGGTGCCGTCCCCACAACACGCGCACGTCGGGATCGTCGACACCCGCTCGGCGACAGAACTCGTCGACCAGTCGGGTCTTGCCGATCCCGGCCTGGCCGCGGACCACGACCATCCGTGGACCGCCGAGCGTGCACGTCTCGTCCCAGACGGTGCCGAGTCGGTCGAGTTCGGTCGCGCGGCCCACGAACGGGTCGCTGCGATGCGGATGGATCGGCGGGGCGGGGCGCGGGGTGCCGATGGCCGGTGTGGGGTCGGCGGCGAGGATCGTGTTCTCGAGCTCGACCAGATCGGGGCCGGGCGTGAGGCCCACCTCGGCGAGCTGGCGGCGGGCGTCGGCCAGGGTCAGGAGTGCTTCCCGGCGCCGGCCGAGCCGCATCTGAGCCGATGCGAGCAGCGACCAGCGGCGTTCGCGGAACGGCTCCTCCTCGACCGCTCGCCGCAGCCGCTCGACGAGCTCCGGTGTCGGTTCGACGTCGGCCGACGCGGCGAGGGCCGCCTCGTCGGCGTCGGTGGCGGCGACGCGCAGCTGCGCCCGGAGTTCGAGCACCTCCGGTGTGTCGGGGAGCTCGGCGAGCAACTGATCGGTCGAGTGGCCGGTGGTCAGGTCGACCACGACGCCGGGACCGAGCCGGTACCCGTCCGGGTTGCTGTCGACGAGCCCGTGGGCCGATCGCTTGAGTCGCGACACGTGATTGTGGATCGACTTCACCGCCGACGCAGGCTGTGCATCACCCCAGATCAGCTCGGCGAGACGTGACGACGGCAGCGGGGTCGGATGGGCCGCGGCGAGTGCGGCGACCACCGAGCGTTCCTTCGGCCGGAGCGCAACGGTGCCGAGCGACCCGACGACCGTCGTCGTCCCGCGCACTCCCACACGCCAGATCGGGCGGCCCGCACCGCCGTTTGCCCGCACGAGAACGAGCGTACTCGCTCCGCTCCGTGGTGCGAACGCTCAGAGCATGAGCTGCATGACGGCGACGCTGAGCCAGCGATTGAACTTGCGGCCGACCTCGCGCTCGACACCGACCAGTTCGAACCCGACCGACTCGTGGAGCGCTCGCGACGCCTCGCCGGATGCCTCGATGCGGGCGATGATCGAGTGGAAACCCGATGCTCGCGCCCGATCGATCAGGTACTCCATGAGCAAGCGGGCGATCCCGCGCCGGTGGTGGTCGCGGTGCACGTACACCGAGTTCTCGACCGTGGTGCGGTAGGCCGCCCGTTCCTTGTACGGCGACAGTGCGGCGAACCCGACGACCTGCTTCGTCATGGCGTCGACGGCGACCACCGCGGCGAACGCCCCCGATCGCTCGGCGAGCCACCGGCGCTGATCGTCGAGACTGCGCTCGACCAGGTCGAAGGTCGCCGTCGAGCCGGTCACCTCGGCGTTGTAGATCTCGACGATCGCCCCCGCATCGGCAAGGGTCGCGAGTCTCACGACGACGGGGCGGTCGGGGGCGGGCACGGAGGTCAGCGTAGCGACGGGCGTCGGAACGGCTCGGTGACCTGGGGGTTCGTCGCGTGCGGGTGCCGAGAAAACACGCCGGATCGCGCGGTGTGATCGCCGACGCGGCCGCTACACTTGCACGCCGGTCCGTGGCGCTGCCGCGCACCGGAACATAGCTTCACCGAACGGTTCGCCGCCCGGTGGTGCGTAGGCCCTCTTAGCTCAGTCGGCAGAGCACAGCCATGGTAAGGCTGGTGTCGTGGGTTCGATTCCCACAGAGGGCTCGACCAACCGTTCGGGTTCGCCCGAGCGGGGGCCAAGGCCTGGCGCCGTAGCTCAGTCGGTCAGAGCATCCGGCTCATAATCGGAAGGTCATCGGTTCGATCCCGATCGGCGCTACCAGAGGTTGGACATCCGTCCCGCCACACACGATCCCACACACATCAGAGACAGAGGGAAAACCAGCATGAGCAAGGCGAAGTTCGAGCGCAACAAGCCGCACGTGAACATTGGCACGATGGGTCACATCGACCATGGGAAGACGACGTTGACGGCGGCGATTTCGAAGACGTTGTCGGATCGTGGTT
>JBPEWX010000328.1:0-2640 GCA_052032235.1 Ilumatobacter sp.
GCCCGTGCCGTGAGCGGGATGTGTCTGCTGAGCTCGAATGCGCTGTCGTCGGTGACGACGACGTCGTTGCGCAGGCTGTCGATGAGCGACTTGGCGAGCTGGCGGGGGAGCGGACTGACGAGGTTGACCCAGTGGGTCGACAGGCGGGGGGTGACGAACGGGACGGGAATGATGCGTCGACGGGGGAGCCCGGCCACCGACGCGTACAGGTCGATGAGTTCGCGGTACGTGAGCTGGTCGGGTCCACCGATCTCGACGATGTCGTGTGGCTCGGCACCGGGTCCGCGTTCGATCGCCTTGCGCAGGTAGCGCAGCGCATCGCCGATGGCGATCGGTTGCACGAGCGTCGTCGTGACCCAACGAGGGGCGATCATCGCCGGCAGGACTTCGGTGAGGCTGCGGAGCATCTCGAACGATGCCGAGCCGGCGCCGAGGATGATGGCGGCGCGGAGTTCGGTGACCGCCACGTCGCCGGCGGCGAGCTCGGTACCGACCTCGTGGCGGGAACGCAGGTGGGGCGACAGCTCCTCGGTGTCGTCACCCAGACCGCTCAGGTACACGATGTGGTCGACGCCCGCCTCCTCGGCGGCTCGCCGGACGTTGGCGGCGGAGCGAAGCTCGGTCCGCTCGAAGTCGTCCTCGTCGAGTGAGTGGACGAGGTAGACGACGGTGTCGACGCCGTCGAACGCGGCGCCGAGTGAGTCGGGGTCGGTGAGGTCGCCACGGACCAGGTCGACGTCGTCGGCCCAGGGCAGCCCGGTGGGTGGGGTTCGCACGAGGCAGCGGACGTGGTGCCCGTGGGCGAGCAGCTCGGGCACGAGCCGACCACCCACGTAGCCGGTGGCGCCGAGCACCAGCACGACGGGCGCGCGCTCAGAGGTGGTCGTCATGACCCGGGTGTTCCCTCGCCCCCACCGCCCGAAACCGTTGCGGCGACTCGCGTGGCAGGCGCGCTCGACACCGGTCTGACGGCCGCCCAGAGGCAGATGCAACCGGCCGCCACCATGGCGACGGCGAGGGTGGTCGGGGTGCCCCAACGATCAGCCGTCAACCCGGCGACCGAGATCGCGATCACGTGGGTCACGTTCTGGGTCCCGGCGGCCACGGTCATCGCGGCAGAGCGGCCCGCCTGGGGGAGGCGCTCGCCGACCACCTGGTTGGTGGGCACGGCGATCGCATCGACCATGCCCGACACGGCGTAGGCGGCGAACGCGGCGACCGGCCACGAGGCGACGCTGAACAGCGCACCGGACACGCCGGCGACGACGAGGCCGCGCCACGCGGTGGCGCGCAGGAGTTGCTCGTGGGTCCCGGTCGACGGGGCGAAGATCACGGCGACCAGCGAGCCGACGGCGATGATCGCGGCGAGCGCCCCGATCCAGGTGTCGGTGAGTTCGACGTCGGCAGCGAACGGGACCACGAGCGTCTCGGGCAGGACCGAGAACATGTTGGTGCCGGCGAACAGCAGCAGGGCGCGCCCGCAGATCGGATCGGTGCGCCAGATGGCGATGCCGGATCGGACGCCGGCCCACCCCACCGGGCTGGTGGTGTTGCGGTGCGCCGCCGCCGTCCGGGTGAGCGTGGCGACGAAGGCGGCCGACACCAGGAACGTCGCTGCGTTGAGCGCCAGTGCGGGGCGGGCTCCGACCGTGGCGACCAGGACGCCGCCGGCGGCGTAGCCGGCGAGGACCTCGATCTGGTTGAGCACGCCGAACAGGGCGAGCGCCTTCGGATACGTCTCGTCGTCGGTCACGTCGACGAGGGCAGCGGCCCGGGCGCCGGCGAACGGTGGGACGCACAGTCCGGCCGCGAACGCTGCGGTGAGCAGGATCGGCACCGAGGTCGTGAATGCCATCGTGAAGAAGAGCGCGGCCCGGGCGAGGTCGGACGTGATCATGACGGTGGTGCGCCCGTACCGGTCGGCGAGGGTGGCGAGCATCTGGCCGGGACCGATCCACGGCAGGAGTGCGACGACGGTGACGGCAGCGGCCCATGCGGCGGATTGCGAGCGTTCGTACACGACCACCGTGAGGGCGAGCCGGCCCGCCCAGTCGCCGAGGCCGGAGATCAGGTGCGCGCCGGCGAGTGATCGGCAGGCCGGCTGGCGGAGCGGTTCGACGAGACGTCGCAGGCGGTGGTTCACGGAGAGAGCACGGAATTCACGGATTGTCACGTAGCGTGCACCCCGCCCCACTCAGCGCACTCGTGCACTGTAGCGCGCTCCGGAACAGGGCGTGGACGGGTTGGAACGGATCGTCCGGTCGCCCGACCGGGTGATGTTCGCGGCGCGTCACACCGGATGCGTGGTCGTGACGTTTCGGAGCCCGGTCGGCACGGGTACGGACCGGCATCCGTCCAGTACGAAAGGAACGCATCCGATGAGTGGAGAATTCGACCAGGCGAAGGGCCGTGCCAAGCAGGCCGTCGGTGATCTCACCGACGACAAGGAGATGCAGGCAGAGGGTCAGGCCGACGAGACGAGCGGCAAGATCAAGGAGAAGTTCGACGACGCCGTCGACGCCGTCCGCGACAAGCTCGATCGCGACTGACCCACATCCGACTCGCGTCGCGGTCCGACGCGACGAACGCGGGAGTGGGGGGGGGGAGGGGGAGGGAGGGGTTTGGGTTGGGGGGTGGGGG
>JBPEWX010000329.1:0-5856 GCA_052032235.1 Ilumatobacter sp.
CGCCATCGCCGTGGTCGTCATGGTCGGTGTCGGCCTGTTGTGGGACCGAACCCACACGTCCTGACGAGGAACCCGTCGCTGCCGTAACGTGCCCGCATGGCCGGTGGAACCGTGTTGTGGACGTCGGACGAACTCGGGAGTGCGGAACACTGCTCGCTCGACGTCGGCGGGGCCGGTGCGACGTTGGCGGGCACGACCGTGTTGCCGTTCGAGGGGCGACCCGCACACATTCGCTTCTCGGTGACCACCGACCCGCTGTGGCGCACACGCTCGGTCGACGTCGAGATCGTCGGGCATCGCAGCATCGCGGTCGTCATGCGAGTCGACGACGGCGCGTGGTCGGTCGATGGCGTCGCCCGTTCCGACCTGGCCGGCTGCGTCGACGCCGACCTCGGCTGGACACCGGCGACCAATACCCTCCCGATCCGACGGCTCGGCCTCGACGTGGGGGAGTCGGCCGAACTCACTGCGGCGTGGCTGCGGTTCCCCGACCTGGTCGTCGTTCCCAGTCGCCAGCGCTACGTCCGCGAGGGGGCGAACGCGTGGCGCTATCTGTCCGGCGACCACGACGTCGCACTCGAGACGAACGCCCACGGGCTGGTCACCCGCTACGGCGACGATCTGTGGGTCGCGACGGCGACCGCGGACACCTGACCGAACGGCGGTCAGCCCACCGAGGCGAGGGCGTCGAGCACGATCTGCCAGGCGGCGTCGGCGTCGACCCGATCGAGCACACGGGCGTTGGGCTCGCCGCGTTCGCTGATGTCGCGCCGGTCGATGACCGTCATGCCGCTCGTGTAGGCGCCGCGGGTCTCGACCGTGACGTGGCGCTCGGTGTGCTCGAACAGATCGGGGTGGGTGACGGCCAGCACCGCCAGCGGGTCGTGCAACGCTGCGCCGGGCATGTGGTCGTGGCGGCTGATGTAGTTGTCGGTGAAGAACCGGAACAGGTCGCTCATCAGCGTCGTGAAGTCGCTGCCGATCGCCGCGACCTGATCGATCCGCTCGTGGAGCAGGACGAACTGGTGGGTCACGTCGAGACCCGCCATCGTGATCGGTGCGCCACACCCGAACACGATCTCGGCCGCCTCGGGGTCGGCCCAGATGTTGAACTCGGCCATCGGGGTGCGGTTGCCGAACGTACCGCCACCCATCAGCGAGATCCCGGCGATCCGATCGGCCAGATCGGGCGCAGCCCGCAGCGCCAACGCGATGTTGGTCAGCGGGCCGGTCGGCACCAGCCAGAGCCCCTCCTCGAATCGGCACGTCTCGATGATGAAGCCGACGGCGTCGGTCGAGTCGGCGCCCGCCTGGGGCTCGGGCAGATCGGCGCCGTCGAGCCCGCTCTCGCCGTGCACGAACGCGCCGAACTTCGGCGGGGCGACGAGGGGACGCTCGGCGCCCGAGTGCACGCCGCAACCGACGTCGAGCAGGTCACGCATCACGCACGCGTTGTAGGTCGTCCGATCGAGTGGGGCGTTGCCGTGCACCGTCGTGATGCCGGCGAGGCTCGTGTGGCGGTGCGCCACGATGATGGCGACGACGTCGTCGTGGCCGGGATCGCAGTCGAGGATGATCCGTGGGGGAGTGGGGGCCATGACGGCCAGCATCGCGCGCGACGTGCGACCATGGCGCCGTGACCCCTCGCATCGCAGCCTTCACCGTCGTCGCAGCCGTGGCCCTCGCGGCGTGCAGCTCCGGTGACGGCACCGATCTCGCCGAGATCGAGACCGATCCGGCACCCACGACCCTTCTGGCCGAGACGACCGACCCGACCGATGGCGACGACCCCGCGACGGAGCAACCCGTCGATGGCACCGAGGAGATCGGCGACGCCGACGTGACCGTCGACGACGAGGTGACGGTGCCCGCCGACTCCGTCGTGGTCGACGACACCGGCGTGCCCGGCCTCGACGCCGACGACGCCTTCTGTCGGTCGTGGAGCCGCTTCGGTGGTTCGTTCCAGGTCGTGGCCGTCAACGCTGCGTTCGGCGCCGGGGGCGACCTCCGCCTCGCCACGCTCGAGGTCGTGGCGGCGCCGACCACGACGTCGGCGTACGTAGACCTGTCCCTCGAATGGCCCGACGAGCTCGCGGACGAAGCCGACGCCGCCCTCGACGGTGTGTACGGGCCGTTCGCCCGTCGGCTCGCCCAGGCCCGCATCGCCCTCGTGGACGTCGGAGCGACCGACGCCGACCTGGAGGCGATCGGTGAGGCGTGGGTGCAGGCGCTCGCCACCCGACGACCCGACGACCCCGAAGTCGTCATCGACATGCCCGACGAACTCTGGACGCTGGTCGACGCCGCCGCGCCGGCCTACCTCGACGAGGTCGGCGCCTGGGCCGACGACGACAGCCTCGTCACCGACGTCGAGATCCCGCTGACCAGCTCGTATCTGGCCGACAACTGTCCCGATCAGGGTGTGCTCGCCGGCCAGGAAGTCAGCGACGAACCCTGACCTGGCCCGCCCTCGACGTGTCGGACCGGTCGAGGTGACGGACGTTTCGTCAACGCAGACGGCTCGACGGGGCGACGCCTCCTACACTCGCGACCCGTGACGACGATCGCTTTCGGTGCCGACCACGCAGGATTCGAACTCAAGGAGCACCTGGTGCGACGGCTCTCCGAGCAGGGCTTCGAGATCATCGACCACGGCACCGACTCGACCGACAGCGTCGACTACCCGGCGTTCTGCGCCGCCGCCGCACGCAGCGTGCGCGACGGCGCCGCCGACTTCGGGATCGTGATCGGCGGGTCGGGCCAGGGCGAGCAACTCGCCGCCAACAAGGTCCGCGGCGTCCGCGCCGCCCTCTGCAACTGCCTGTACACCGCCCGCATGGCGCGCGAGCACAACGACGCCAACGTGCTGGCGATCGGCGGTCGCGTCGTCGGGCTCGGCCTGGCCGAAGAGATCGTCGACCTGTTCCTCGCCACCGACTTCGAAGGCGGGCGTCACGCCCGCCGAGTCGCCCAGATCGGCGAACTCGAAGCCGACTTCTGATCGTTCATCCCCATCCCACCGGAGGCCCCCGATGCCGTTCCACACCGACACCAACCCCGACGTCGAGGTCGAGGCGCTGCTCAAGCGTGAGTACGAGCGCCAGACGACCGGACTGCAGCTGATCGCCAGCGAGAACTTCACGTCGCCCGCCGTCATGCGGGCCGTCGGTTCCGTCCTGACGAACAAGTACTCCGAGGGCTACCCCGGCAAGCGCTACTACGGCGGCAACGCCGTCATCGACGACGTCGAGGGATTGGCGATCGAGCGGGTGAAGGCCCTGTTCGGCGCCGAGCACGCGAACGTCCAGCCGCATTCGGGCGCCAACGCCAACATGTGCGTGTACCAGGCACTCCTCGAACCCGGCGACACCGTGCTCGGCCTCAGCCTCGACCACGGCGGCCACCTCACCCACGGCTCGCCCGTCAACGCGTCGGGCCTGCTGTACGACTTCGTCGCCTACGGCGTCGGCGCCGAGGAGCGCATCGACGTCGAAGAGGTGCGTGCGAAGGCGATCGAGCACCGCCCGAAGCTGATCGTCGTCGGCACCACCAGCTACCCGCGTCGTCTCGACCCGCAGCCGTTCAAGGCGATCGCCGACGAGGTCGGCGCACTGCTCATGTTCGACATCGCCCACCTGGCCGGACTGGTCGCCGGTGGCGCCCACCCGAACCCGGTGCCGTACGCCGACGTCGTCACCTTCACGACCCACAAGACGCTCCGTGGGCCGCGTGGTGGTTGCATCCTCAGCAAGGCCGAGCACGCCAAGGCGATCGACAAGGCCGTGTTCCCCGGCTGGCAGGGCGGCCCGATCGAGAACGCCATCGCCGGCAAGGCGATCGCGTTCTACGAGGCGTCGCAGCCGAGCTTCTCCGAGTACGCCCACCAGATCGTCGCCAACGCGTCGGCGCTCGCCGAGGCGTTGGTCGGGGAGGGGTTCGCGCTCGTGTCGGGCGGCACCGACAACCACCTGATGGTCGTCGACCTGCGACCGTTCGACGAGGAACTGACGGGCAAGGTCGCGCAGTCGTCGCTCGACGAGGCGGGCATCACCCTCAACAAGAACACGGTGCCCGACGACCCGCGCAGCCCGTTCGTCACCAGCGGGGTGCGGATCGGCACGCCGTCGGTCACCACCCAGGGCATGACCGAGGCGGAGATGCCGGTCATCGCCGACCTGATCGCGCGTGCCCTGCGCCACCGTGAGGACGCCGACGCCGTGGCGGGCGTCCGCGACGAGGTCGCCAACCTCTGCGCCAAGTTCCCCGCCTACTGACGCCGAACCGGGTCGGGTGTCGGAGGGAACGGCGACGGAGTCGACGTTTCCGGAGATCACCCGACCCCGGTGACGAGGGTGCGCGCTGATCGCCGGGTCGGGTGATCTCCCGAAACGCCTCGGCTGCGCCTCGGTGTTCCGTACGACACCCGACCCGAGCTGCCGTTCGTTACGATCGGCGCACGTGGGTCCGGCGATGAGTGACTACGTGTTGGTGGGCGCCGTCGCGGCGATCGTCACCGTCATCGTCACGCCGATCGTCGGGCTGATCGCCCGCACCGTGCAGCCGAAGGGCTGGCTGGTGCCGCCCAACGCCCGATCGGTGCACACGGCCCCGATCCCGCACGTCGGCGGGATCGCCATGCTCACCGGCTTCCTCGCCGCGATGCTGATGGCGTGGGCGACCGGCCGCTTCGAGGTCGTCTTCACCGACAACACCGAGCCGATCGGCATCGTGATCGCCGCGATCGTGATCTTCGTCGTCGGCTACCTCGACGACGTCCGCGACCTGGCACCGCCGGCGAAGGTGACCGGCATCGTGCTGGCGGCGATCATCCTGTACTGGTTCGGCGCCACGATGTTCTACTTCCGTGTCCCGTTCTACGACGTGATCCTGCTGTCGGGCGATTGGGTCCCGCTCGTCACCGTGTTCTGGCTGCTCGGCATGACCCAGGCGATCAACCTGATCGACGGGCTCGACGGTCTGGCGGCGGGCATCGTGGCGATCGCCGCCGGCTCGTTCTTCCTGTACGCGTTCCGGCTCAACGAGCTCGATTTGCTGCCCGACCGCAATCCCGGTCCGCTCGTCGCGGTGATCGCGGCCGGCGTGTGCATCGGCTTCCTCCCGCACAACTTCAACCCGGCACGCATCTTCATGGGGGACAGCGGTGCGTTCCTGCTCGGCCTGCTGATGGCCGTGTCGACCAGCCTCGTCGGCGGCCGTGCCGACCCGAACACGCAGGCGTTCGTCGGCCAGACCTTCTTCTTCTTCGCCCCGCTCGCGATCCCGCTGCTCATCCTCGGTGTGCCGATCGTCGACACCGTGTTCGCCATCATCCGGCGGGCGTCGAAGCGGCAGGCGCTCGACGTCGCGGACAAGGGCCACTTGCACCATCGGCTGATGAACCTCGGCCACGGCCATCGCCGGAGCGTCCTGATCCTGTGGGCGTGGACCGCGCTGCTGTCCGGCTTCGTGCTCTATCCGGTGCTCAGCAACCAGAACCCGAGTTATCTGCCGTTCGGTGTGGCCGCCCTCGGCCTGGTGCTGTTCACGGTCCTGCACCCGAGCGTGAGGCGCAAGCGCGCCGAGGCCGTCGAGGCGGCGCTCGACCGGCCCGCCTCCGAACAGATCGACCCGTCGAGGCCGGAGCGGGCCAGGGAGCGACCGGTGGCGGTGCGCGACGGCGAGGGTGCGGTCGCGGCGTCGTCGGACGGCGCCGACCACGCGCTCGTCGCCGACGACGACGCAGATGTGTAAGTCTGTCCGTGTCGATCTGCGCGCAGAGTTGCCCCGAGCGACACCGCCCGATTAGATTGTGCAGCAGTTCACAAGCCCCGGCGGCCAGCACGCCGAGGCCTCGGA
>JBPEWX010000033.1:0-10839 GCA_052032235.1 Ilumatobacter sp.
CCGTCGGAAGATGACGGTGGTGACAGCGGCCTGGCGACGGAACGGATCCGACACCTTTCGTCGGTGAATGACCCCGTTGTCAGGCGGGGACGTGTGCCTTTTCGAAGTGGAGGGCGTCGTCGGCGATGGGGGAGTCGACGATCAGGCCGATGTCGCCCTTGTAGTTCTGGAGGGCGACCCACGGTTCACGATCGCCCTGCTTCGGCAGCATCGGCACCATGCGCTGGATGTAGCCGGCCGAGAAGTCGTCGATCCACGGACGCTGCTCCATCTCCTGATCGTCGGCGCGCAGCCGTGGCACGACGACGTCGGTGTCGGTGGCCCGCATGTAGTTCAGCACCCGGCAGACCCAGCCGCACACGATGTCGGCCCGCAGGGTCCACGACGCATTGACGTAGCCGAACGTGGACGCCAGGTTCGGGACGTTCGAGTAGGCGACGCCCTTGTACGTGAACGTCTGCGAGAAGTCGACCGGTTCGCCGTCGACGGTGAAGTCCATCTCGCCGAGCGTGACGAGCTGGAGGCCGGTCGCCGTCACGACGATGTCGGCGTCGAGGTGCTCGCCCGAGGTGAGCTGGATGCCGGTCTCGTCGAAGGTCTCGATCGTGTCGGTCACCACCGACGCCGAGCCGTCGTTGATGGTCTCGTAGAGATCGCCGTCGGGGATCAGGCACAGGCGCTGGTCCCACGGGTTGTAGCTCGGCGTGAAGTGCTGATCGACGACGTCGTCGCCGAGTTGCTTGCGCGACATGTCGAGGAGCTGCTTCTTCACCTTCTCGGGCTTGGTGCGGGTCTGCTTGTAGAAGAACTGGCCGAGCGCGATGTTCTTCTTGCGGGTGAGCTTGTAGGCGAGGTCGTCGGGCAGCACCTTGCGGAGCCCGTTGGCGATCGGGTCCTTTGCCGGTCGCGACACGACGTACGTGGGGGAGCGCTGCAACATGGTGACGTGGCCGGCGCCGCTGCGGGCCATGGCGGGCACCAGCGTCATCGCCGTGGCGCCCGAACCGATCACGACGACCTGCTTGCCCTGATAGTCGAGATCGTCGGGCCACTGCTGCGGGTGCACGAACGTCCCCCCGAAGCGCTCCTCGCCCGGGAAATCGGGCCGGTAGCCACCCTTGTACGAGTAGTAGCCCGAGCACATGAACAGGAACGAGCACGTGTAGGTGACCGGCTCGTCGGTGGTCGTGTCGCGGGCGTGCAGCGTCCAGCGTGCGTCGGTGCTCGACCAGTCGGCCCGCTCGACGTGGGTGTTGAAGCGGATGTACTGCTCGAGGTCGAACTCGGCGACCGTCTCGCGCAGGTACTCCATGATCGACGGGCCGTCGGCGATCGCCTTCTCGTGCTTCCACGGTTTGAAGCTGTAGCCGAGGGTGTGCATGTCGCTGTCGGAGCGGATGCCCGGATACTTGAAGAGGTCCCAAGTGCCGCCGATGTCGGCCCGCCCCTCGAGGACGACGAAGCTTCGGTCGGGGCATTGTTGGGTGAGGTGGTAGGCGGCGCCGATCCCGGAGATCCCCGCGCCCACCACCACGACGTCGACGTGCGGCAGCTCGCTCATGCCAGCGACCGTACCCGTCGGTAACGACTCGCTGCGTGTCGAGCCGGTGGCGCCTGCGAAGCTGACGCCCATGATCGACGTCGAGTTCACGAACGTCGCCAACGGCGACATCACCATCCGCGTGGCGACCATGGGTTCCGGCCCGCTGATCGTGTTCGTCCACGGCTGGCCGGAGCTCTGGTACTCGTGGCGCCACCAGATGACCCACGTCGCCGAGCGCGGTTATCGAGCCGCGGCCATCGACGTGCGTGGCTACGGCGGCAGCTCCAACCCGACCGAGGTCGAGGCCTACACGATCCGTGAGCTCACCGGCGACGTCGCCGCGGTGATCGACGCGCTCGGCGGGGGTGAACCGGCGATCGTCGTCGGACACGACTGGGGCGCACCGATCGCCTGGAACACCGCCCGGCTGCACCCCGATCGGGTTCGGGCGGTCGCCGGGTTGAGCGTGCCGTACCTGCCACTCGGGCCGACCTCGGCGCTCGAGATCTTCCGGCAGCTCTACGCCGACCGCTTCTTCTATCAGCTGTACTTCCAGGAGCCCGGCCGTGCCGAGGCCGATTTCGGGGCCGACAACGCTCGCTCGTTGCGGATGATCCATCACGGCGCCAGCGCGGCAGGACGTGGCACGTTCCTGGCCGACAAGCCGGCCGATGCGACGTTCCTCGACGGGATGGTCGACCCGGAGATGCCGTTGCCGCACCTGTCGGAGGACGACCTCGCCGTCTACGTCGAGGCGTTCGAGCAGAGCGGTTGGCACGGTGCGATCAACCGCTATCGGGCGCAGGATCTCGACGCGGCCGATGTCGGCCGACTGGGGGGCGGCGAGATCGACCAACCGGCGGTGTTCATCGGCGGAGCGCTCGACGCCGTCCGCCACTTCATCCCGGGCGCCGACCTCTACGACGCCGCACCGGGCGCCTGCAACGACTTCCGCGGCACCACCATCATCGACGGGGCCGGACACTGGGTGCAGCAGGAACGACCCGACGAGACCAACGCTGCCCTCGACGCCTTCCTCGACTCCCTCTAACGCGAGCGGAGCGTCCGCTCGACGGTGGTTCCGTCGGCGTGGACGAACGTCGTCGTGAACGCTTCCGGTGTCATGTCGAGGAGGAGGTAGCCGTGGCGGTCGAGGTCGAGGTGGTCGATGCCCGGGTTGAGCCGCGTCAGGATCGCGTGCAGGAGCGGCTGCGGGAGCCGGGTGCGGTCGTACACCGCCTCGGCGTAGGTCGCTCCGGCGATCGACGGCGCGGTGAACTCGTGTGCGGCCGCGACGCCTTCGTCGTCGAGGAAGCGGCGTGACCAGCCGGCGTGGAGGTCGCCCGACACGATGATCGGCGTGCCGGCGACCCGTCGGAGCAGATCGGCCAGCCGGCGCTGCTCGTCCGGGAATCCGTCCCACTGGTCACGGTTGACGACGCGGCGCCAGGGTGGCCAGCGGACGGCCGGGGCGTAGGCGAGCGTCATCGGCGACACCTGGACCTGGTTGGCGAACACGAACCAGGGGGCCGTCGACCGGGCGACGGCGTCTTCCAGGAGCGCCCACTGCCGTTCCGACAGGATCGACCCGTCGGCCCGGTCGGTGGTCGGGCCGTCGGTGTCGGTCGGGGTGCGGCCGCCGAAGCGGGCGTCGACGAGCACGAGATCGAGGAGACCGTCGACGTGGCGGACACGGTCGAGGCCGGCGATGTTCGGGTCGATCGGCATCCACTCGTGCCACGCCTGGATCCCGGCGGCGCGGCGCGCGGCCGACTCCTCGTCGGGGGCGTTGTCGATCACCTCGTGGTCGTCCCAGACGGCGAGGAACGGGTGGCCGGCGTGCAGGGCCCGCAGACCGTCGTCGCTGCGGTGTTGGGCGTGCCGCCGCCGGTAGTCGTCGAGGGTGTGGCACTCGTGCGGCGGATCGGTCATCTGCCCCGTCGGCGTCGTCTCACCGATCTCGTAGATCGAGTCCCCGACGTGGAGCACGAGGTCGGGGTCGTCCTGAGCGATGCGTCCGTACAGCTCGAAACCCGGCCAGCCCCATCGTGAGCAACACGCCACGGCGATCCGGAAGCGGTCGGCGGTGAGCGGGAGCGTCGTGGTGCGGCCGACCTCCCGGTCACCGAACGCTTCGACGACGAGGTGGTAGGTCGTGGCGGGTCGCAACCCGTCGACGGTGACGTGACACGTGAAGTCGCTGTCGTGGCTCACGTCGACGACGCCATCCGTGATCGCTGCGCCGTCGGGCGACCACACCGACCAGCGAACCGGCCCGGAGTTCGCGACGCCGGCCGGCGGTACCGCTCGCGTCCAGAGGACGAAGGAATCGTGGGTGACGTCGCCGGTCGCCAGCCCGGACCGGAACACCCGGCGGTCACTGCTCGGCGTCGAGATCGTCACCTCTCGACGGTAACCGTCCTCGTCGCTCGGAAACCCTGTCACACCCCCGGATCATGATGACCGTCATGTTCTTCAACTCGTCGTGCGCCGGCTGTCACCGCCCCGGTCCGGTGTTGTGCCGGACCTGTCGTTTCGTGCTCGCGGCGCCGCCCGCCATGCCCGCCAGCGGCGACGTCGTCGCGGCCGTGCCGTTCGTCGGTCGTCCACGGCAGGTGCTCCTCAACTTCAAGTACGGCAATCGCCGCCAACTCGGGCACCACCTGGCCGGGCTCGTCGTCAACCGTCTGATCGAGAGCGGGATCGGTCCCGACGACGTCGACATCGTGACGTGGGCGCCGACGAGCGCGAAGCGTCGCCACCGGCGTGGGTTCGATCAGGCCGAACTCGTCGCTCGCCGCGTGGCGCTCCAGCTCGGGGTGCCCTGCCGCCGTCTGCTGCGTCGAGACGGTGTGGCTCCGCCCCAGACCGGTCTCGACCGTGCGCAACGACTGCACGGCCCCGTCTTCACCGCCTCGCCGGCGACGCACGGCCAGCGTGTCCTGGTGATCGACGACGTCGTCACGACCGGCGCCACGCTCCGCTCGGCGACCCACGCTCTCCGGCTCGCCGGTGCGGTCGACGTGATCAAGTCGGCGGTCGCCACGACACCGGCGGTGGTCACCGACCGTCGCCGCGAGGCGCCCCGGGCGCGCAAGCGGCCCGCTGCCACGCACACGGTCGTGCACGGGCAGCGGGCCGCCTGAACGGTCCCGTCCGGCTGGGCGGACGAGCGAGCGGGTCGTCAGCCGACCTCGAAGAGGCGGGTCGTGCCGCTGACCTCGAACGAGACCGCGATCAGTGCGGTTCCCGTGGGGCTCTTGTCGGCCGGCACGAAGGCGATGCCTTCGGGGCTGATGTCACCTTCGGGTTCGGTGTTGACGTAGTCGACGAAGGTCGAGTTCGCCGGGTCGGTGATGTCGTACATCGCGATGCCGCCGGAGCGTTCGAGGCCGACGAAGGCGTAGTCCCGACCGTCGACCTCGCCCAGGGCGAGTGCTTCGGGCTCGGCGCCCTTGTCGTCGCTGCGGCCGTCGGTCTCGTCCTCGTCGAGGTTGTAGTACGGCGTCCCGCGGAGCAGGTCCTCGAAGTCGTCGCCGCTGTCGAACACGATGTTGCCGGCGAGGTCCCAGATCGTGAACGAGCGAGCGCCGTAGCTGTAGATCTGCTCGACTCGGCCGTCGGTGTCGACCGAGGTCGGGAATGCGATCGTCGTCTTGAGGCGGCCGAGGCGCTCGTCGTCGAGGTCGTCGGCCGTATAGGGGGCTGCCAGACCCAGGATCTCGGTGCCGTCCGCCGTCTCGGTGCCTTCGCCTGCCTCGAAGTCCTTCACGCGGACCTCCTCGCTGAAGCAGTCGTAGTCACGGGCGTCGCCCTCGTTCGCCGTGACCAGGAACTTGCCCGCATCGAGGTTCGCGAAGGCGATCGCGTCCGGCATGTACATCCCGAGCACGTTCGGGTTGATCGTCGCCTCGGCGTCGTCCTCGTTCGACGGGTCGAGCCCGAAACCGGGAACCGAGTGGTCCTTGTAGCCGAGCGGCACGATGTCGGTCACGGTCGCCGACTTGATGTCGACGACGGCCACCGCATTGTTCTCCTGCAAGGTGACGTACGCGGTCTTCGAGTTGTTCGCGACGGTCACGTACTCGGGCTCGAGGTCCTGCGACGCCGAGCTGCCCGGGAAGAAGATCCGGACGCCTGCGTTCCGCAGCGCATCCTCCTCGCCGTCCCACCGCTCGAAGCCGGCGTCGGCGACCGTGCCCTTGCGAACGTCGATGATCGAGACCGAACCTCGCGGGTCGACCCAGGTGTCGTCGCTCGTGCACACCGGCTCGGCCTCGTTGGCCACGACGATGTACCGACCGTTGGGGGTGAACGCGATCGAATCGGGAAGGTTGCCGACCTCGTACTCACCGTCGATGTGGCCGTCGGTGTCGAACACCACCACCGAGCCGTTGTCGAGGTCGCCGTCGCCCTGCACGGCCGCGGCCGCGATCTTGTGGCCGACCGCGACGCTCTGGATGCCGCCGTCGACCTGGACGGTCGTCACGAGGGTCGGTTCGCCCGGGTCGGAGATGTCGACCACGTCGATGCGGTTCTCCTCGCCGTTGGTGATGAACATCCGATCGCTGAAGGTGTCGACGGCCACGATCTCCGATCCGCCTTCGCCGGCGCCGCTGTCGTAGACGCCGAGGGGAGTGAGCTCGACCGAGTCGGCTCCGGCCTGGCCGCCGGCGGTCGCCGTGGCCAGAACGGCACCGATCGCCGCCGTCGAGGTGATGATTCGCATTTTCATGGACGCAGAGGCCATCACGCCCACATGGCGCGTACTCGGCTGCCCGATGTCGTCACGGTGGCCACCAGGTGAATTGGTGGTCGCGCACGGTGGCGGGACGTACGGAGCCGGCTGCGGCCGGTGGCGACCGAGGCACGCCGGTAGCATGGTCCGCCTCATGGGAATTCTGGATCGAATCCTTCGTGCGGGCGAAGGAAAGAAGCTCAAGGCGCTGCAAGGCATCGTCCCCGACATCAATGCCCTCGGCGATGAGTACAAGCGCCTCTCCGACGACGAACTGCGCGGCAAGACCGTCGAGTTCCGTCAGCAGCTCGCCAACGGCGCGACGCTCGACGACATCCTGATCGAGGCGTTCGCCACGATGCGCGAAGCGGCCGACCGCACGCTCGGTCAGCGCCACTACGACGTCCAGCTGATGGGCGGCGCCGCACTGCACTTCGGCTGGGTCGCCGAACAGAAGACGGGTGAGGGCAAGACCCTGACCTCGACGCTGCCGGCGTACCTCAACGGCCTGTCCGGCGACGGTGTCCACCTCGTGACCGTCAACGACTACCTGGCCCGACGTGACGCGGAATGGATGGGGCGCGTCCACAAGTGGCTCGGCCTGTCGGTCGGGCTCGTGATTCCCGGGTTCCAGACCCGCCCCGAGGAGAAGCGGCGCAACTACAACGCCGACATCACCTACGGCACGAACAACGAGATGGGCTTCGACTACCTGCGCGACAACATGGCGCCGAAGCTCGAGAACAAGGTCCAGCGCGGTCACAATTTCTGCATCGTCGACGAGGTCGACTCGATCCTCATCGACGAGGCCCGTACCCCGCTCATCATCTCCGGCCGCGTCGGCGACGCCGCCAAGCTCTACTACCGCTTCTCGACGATCGTGCGCTCGTTGCAGCGCGACGTCGACTACGAGGTCGACGAAGAAAAGCGCGTCGTCGTCCCGCTCGAGGAGGGCATCGAGAAGGTCGAGTCGGCGCTCGGCGTCGACAACCTGTACGACGACGTCTCGGCCAACCTCGTCCACCAGTTCCAGGTGGCACTGAAGGCCAAGGAGCTGTACAAGCGCGACAAGGACTACATCGTCCAGGGCGGCGAGGTGAAGATCGTCGACGAGTTCACCGGTCGCATCCTCGACGGACGCCGGTGGTCGGAAGGCATCCACCAGGCGGTCGAGGCCAAGGAAGGCGTGAAGATCAAGGAGGAGAACCAGACCCTCGCGACGATCACCCTCCAGAACTACTTCCGCATGTACGACAAGCTCGCCGGCATGACCGGTACCGCCTCCACCGAGTCGGCCGAGCTGATGAACACCTACGGGCTCGGCGTCGTGCCGATCCCGACCAACCGCGAGATCGCCCGCATCGACCAGGCCGACCTGATCTACAAGGGCGAGATCGGCAAGTTCAATGCGGTCATCGAAGACATCGAGGAGCGCCATCGTCGTGGCCAGCCGGTGCTGATCGGCACGATCAGCGTCGAGAAGTCCGAGCTGCTCTCGCGCATGCTGAACCAGGCCGGCATCCCGCACAACGTCCTGAACGCCAAGCAGCACACGCGTGAGGCCGAGGTCGTTTCTCAGGCCGGACGGCTGGGCGCCGTCACCGTCGCCACCAACATGGCCGGACGCGGCGTCGACATCCAGCTCGGTGGCAACGCCGACCTCCTCGCGCACCGCGAAACCCTCAAGGAGGGGTTCGGTGAGGAGCTGCTGGTCGACGACTTCGCACTGCCCCGTCCGATCGACGAGATGCCCGAGGAGTTCCAGGAGGAGCGCAAGAAGGCGCTCGCCCGCTACGAGGACCACCTCGCACGGTTCAAGGAGGAGTGCGCGGCCGAGGGTGCGAAGGTGCGCGAGGCCGGCGGTCTGTACGTCGTCGGGTCCGAGCGCCACGATTCGCGCCGCATCGACAACCAGCTCCGTGGCCGCTCCGGACGTCAGGGCGACCCCGGTGAGAGCCGCTTCTACCTGAGCCTCGACGACGAGCTGATGCGCCTGTTCGCGACCGGCGCCCTGCAGTGGGCGATGGGTCGCTTCGAAGACGACGAGGCGATCGAGGCGAAGATGGTCACCAAGGCCATCGAGCGTGCCCAGACCACCGTCGAGACGAAGAACGCGGAGATCCGCAAGAACGTCCTCAAGTACGACGAGGTCATGAACGAGCAGCGCAAGGTGATCTACAAGCGCCGCGACCAGATCCTCGAGGGTGAAGACCTCCGTGCCGCGGGCATGGAGTACCTCGACGAGGCCGTGAAGGCGCTCATCGCCACGCACTGCCAGTCGGTCGCCACCGACGAGTGGGACCTCGACGGGTTGAGCAAGGAACTCGCTCTGTTCTGGCCGACGTCGTTGACGCCCGAGGCGCTCGCCGAGGTCCGGTCCACCGACGAGCTCCGTCAGGTGGTCATGGCCGAGGCCAAGAACCACTACGAAGAACGCGAAGCCGAGATCGGCGAGGACGCCATGCGCGAGGTCGAGCGTCAGGTGATGCTGCGCATCATCGACCAGCGCTGGCGCGAGCACCTCGAGGAGATGGACTACCTCAAGGAGGGCATCAACCTCCGGGCCATGGGCCAGAAGGATCCGCTCACCGAGTGGCAGCGTGAAGGCTTCGAGATGTTCGGCGCCATGATGAAGGCCATCGCCCAGGACTTCGTCCGCTACGTCATGCACGTCCAGGTGCGCACCGAGCAGCCCGCGCAGCCGACGTTGACGCCGAAGGTCCTCAACATGCAGACCTCGTCGAGCGACGACGTTCCGTCGCAGAGCGGCTTCTCGACCGCTGCGGCGGCCGCGGCTGCCGAGGACGCCGGAGCACCGGCGCCCGCGCAGGCGGCGGCGCCCACCAAGCAGCAGACGGTGACGAAGGACGCGTTCGACAAGACGCCTCGCAACGCTCCCTGCCCCTGCGGATCGGGCAAGAAGTTCAAGCAGTGCCACGGCGCGGCCGGCTGAGCCGCCATGCGTGACTTCACCGACGACCTGCGCGCCCAGCGCCGACGCCTCGACGAGGCGTCCGGCTACCTGAACATCGCCGAGGGTCGCAACCGTCTCGTCGAACTCGAGGCCGAGATGCAACGCCCCGACCTCTGGGACGACGCCGAACTCGCCAAGCGTGTCAACGCCGAGTACGCCAACGTCAAGGACGACATCGAGCTCTACGACGGGCTCACCGGTCGCCTCGACGACGCCGAGGTGTTGCACGAACTCGCCCGTGAAGAAGGTGACGAGTCGCAGGAAGGCGACATCGAGGCCGAGATCTCGGCGATCAGCGCCAAGCTCGACGAGCTCGAGCTGCGCAGCCTGTTCACCGGCGAACACGACGACAGCCCGTGCATCGTGCAGATCAACGCGAAGGACGGTGGCGTCGACGCCCAGGACTTCGCCGAGATGCTGGTGCGCATGTACGCCCGTTGGGCCGAGCGTCGGGGGTTCGACATCACCCTCAACTACGAGTCCGAGGGTGCCGAAGCCGGTATCAACTCGGCCGAGTTCACGATCACCGGCCGCTACGCGTACGGCTTGATGACGTCGGAGCGCGGGACGCACCGTCTGGTGCGCATCAGCCCGTTCGACAACCAGGGCCGCCGCCAGACCAGCTTCGCGGCGGTTCAGGTGTGGCCCGAGATGGACGCGCCCGATCTCGAGGTCAACGAAGCCGACATCCGGATGGAAGTGTTCCGAGCGTCGGGCGCCGGTGGTCAGCACGTCAACAAGACGTCGTCGGCCGTGCGCCTGATCCACGAGCCGACCGGTCTCGTCGCCTCCTCCCAGGAGGAGCGCAGCCAGTTGCAGAACCGGGAGAAGGCGATGAACCGTCTGAAGGGTCTGCTGGCCGCCAAGCTCGAAGAAGAGCACCAGGCCGAGCGGGACGCGATCGGTGGCAAGCAGGCGCAGGTCGGCTGGGGCAGCCAGATCCGTTCCTACGTCATGCAGCCGTACCAGATGGTGAAAGACCTGCGTACCGAGGTCGAGACCGGCAACGTCGACTCGGTGCTCGACGGCGACATCGACGTCTTCATGGAGGGCTACCTCTCCTGGCGTCGAGCCCAGGAACAGGCCGAGGCGAACTGACCCGTCGCTCGGTGGGTGTCGTCAGACGACCTTGCCGGGATTGAGGATGCCGTTCGGATCGAGGGCGTGCTTCAGGCGTCGCATCAGGGCGATCTCGGTCGCCGAGCGTGACCGGTCGAGATAGGGCTTCTTGACGGTGCCGATGCCGTGCTCGGCCGATACCGACCCGCCGAACTCGGCGACCGTGTCGTAGACGACCTCGTCGACCTGTTCGACGGTTTCCGGGTCGTCGCTGCCGACCGTCGGGTTGCAGTGCACGTTGCCGTCGGCGATGTGGCCGAACGGGTACACGACGACGTCCGGCCACCGTGCCGCGAGCCGCTGCTCGACCGTGGTGACGAATCGGTCGATGTCGCCGGTGGGCAAGCCGACGTCGAAGTGCAGCAGGCCGACGATCCCGTCGGTCGGCCCCGCTTCGCGCATCGCCCAGATCGCCTCCGTGTCGGCCGCCGACCGGGCGAGGAACGCATCGGTGACGGTTCCCTG
>JBPEWX010000330.1:0-3048 GCA_052032235.1 Ilumatobacter sp.
TTGTCGAATCGGCCACTCTCGTCGTCGTGCACGCGGACCTTCACCACCACCCGGTTCCCCTCCCCCGGACGGAACGGCCGCTCGCGCACCTCCCCCACCATCTGCACGGTATTCACCCGCACCATGTTCGTGGGACGGCCGCCGGAACGCAAGGGACCTCACGGCACGGATGGAATCAGGGTTCGCGGAGACGGTGGCGGAGCGGGACGCTGTCGCGGCGCATCGCGACGATCGGGATGTCGGGTGGCGGGGTCGTGCGGTGGTACCGCTCCTGCTCGCCGTCGCCGAGTTCGGCGAAGGCACCGTCGACGAGATCCCAGTAGCGGCGCTCGACGGCGGCCTCACCGCGGTCACGAGCCGCCTCGTAGTGCTCGACCGGTGCCCGTTGCGGCACGTAGGTGACGATCGGCCCCTCGACCGGGCGCACGACGTCGGTGAGATCGGTGACGTCGACCCGGTCGTAGTTGCGTTCGCGGGCGTCGAGCGACGGCAACTCGTCGTCGCCGACCCACCCGATGACCCCGTTGGTCGTCTCGTCGTCGGCAGCGGCGATGCCGAGCGCCACGATCGTCCACTCCCGAGTGCTCCCGTCGTGCTCGTCGCTGCGGCCCACCAGCGACATGACGCCATAGTTCCACCGGCGGCCGTAGCCGTTCAGGGTTGCCGCGTGGAAGTCGACCCCACGGCGGAAACCTCGGCCGAGCGTGTGCCCGAACGACTCGGGGCTCACCAACGACCCGTACCCGAACACCCAGACGCCCGACATGCCGTCCGACGCTAACGGGTTCGGATCACCCGGTGGCAAGGCCGACGATCAACAGCGCCTGACCGACGTGATACGGCACCATGATCGCCAGCCGCCCACCGGGGAGCGGGCCGACGAACCGACGGTGTCCGAGCACCCAGTCGCTGACGGCGAACAGCATGCCGCCGACCGCCGCGACGATCAGGCCGGTCGCCCACGACGTGACCACCATCGCCGAGATGACGACCGCGTAGAACACCACGGCGCCGCCGAGCACCCGCCCACCGTGCGCGACCGCGCCCGGCAGTGTCCGGGTCGCGAACCGGTAGCCGAGCAGGCCGGCGACGAACACCACGCCGGGCACCGCCCACGCCCACGAGAAGCCGAACGAGATGGCGGCGAGGGCGTACGCGAGATGGCCGACGGCGAACGCCCCGAGACCGGCCATGAACGCGACCTCGCCGTCGCCGAGCAACGCCGTGTCGCCGACGACACCGAACACGGCGCCGACGACCAACCAGAGGCGCACGTCGCCCGCCGGGTCGCCCAACGTCGCAGCGGTGGCGACGAGGAGCGTCATCGTCAACGGCTTGGCGACCAGCTCGACCGAGCGCCGGTCACGTTCGACCGCCCACCAGTCGACGACCGCGACGACGGCGGCGAGGGCGAGGAACACGGAACCGATCACGACGAAGCAGGCTACGAGCGGCTTGAATGATGCCGATGGCGGCGTTCCGACTCGAGACCGAACGACTGGTGATCCGTCCGCTCGCGAGCCGCGACGTCCCCGAGTTCGTTCGCTACCGCAACATCGACGACGTCGCCCGATACCAGGACTGGCCGCTCCCCTACACCGTCGACCTGGCCGACGAACTCGTCGCCGACGTCGAGCGCCTCGGTCGGCCGACCCCGGGCCAGTGGATCCAGTTGGCGATCGACCACGACCATCACCTGGTCGGCGACTACGCGATCTGGCTCGACGGCGAAGGTCAACTCGCCGCGATCGGCTACACCGTGGCGCCCGAGCAGCAAGGCCACAACTACGCCGTCGAGGCCACACGAGCCGTCGTCGAATGGCTCTTCCTGGTGGCCGGCGTGCATCGGGTGACCGCCACGCTCGACCCCGAGAACGTCGCATCGGCCCGTGTGCTCGAACGGTGCGGATTCGAGTTCAACGGCACCGTCCGCTCGTCGGCGCTGGTGCGCGGCGAGTGGGCCGACGACACCCGCTTCAGCCTCTTGCGTCCCGCATGGGAGAAGTGGCGCGCACGCGACGTCGGGCCGCCCGAATCGATCGAACTGGTCGAGGTCACCCACGACAACGTCCACGCCGTGTGCGGGATCGAGGTGTCGCAGAGCCAGCGGCGCTTCGTCAGTTCGGTCGCCCAGTCGATCGCCGACGCCGCACACCCGCCGGTGCGGGACGGCGTGGTGTCACGCCCCTGGTACCGGGCGATCGTGGCCGACGGTCGGCTCGCCGGCTTCGTGATGCTCGCGCTGCCCGACGACGCCCATCCGGCGCCGTGCCTGTGGCGGCTGCTCGTCGACACGTGGTACCAGCGGCGAGGCATCGCCCGGCGGACGATCGCGCTCGTCGCCGACATGCTGACCGAGCACGGCTGCGATCGTCTCGACGTCAGTTTCGTCGACGAGCCGGGCGGCCCCGAACGGTTCTATCGTCAGCTCGGATTCGAGCGCACCGGTGTCATCGACGACGACGGCGAAGTGTGGGCGTCAGCCAGTCTGGACGAGATCGTCCGACGCGTCCGCGGAGCATGATCAGCTGACGCCACAGTTCGTCGACCTCGCGTCGGAGGGCCGCTTCGTCGCCGGAATTGTCGACGACGTGGGTCGCCCGTTCGAGCCGTTGTTCACGTGAGATCTGGCTGGCGATCCGGTTCCGGGCGTCGGCTTCGTCCATCCCCCGGAACTCGACGAGCCGTCGCACGGCGACCTCGGGGTCGATGTCGACGACGATCGTCGCGGCGATGTCGTCGCGTGGGTTCTCGCCGAGGAGCGGGAAGTCGAGCACCACGATCCGGTCGGTGTGCCGCTGCGCCTCGATCTGTCGCCTGATCTCGTCCTGCATCGCCGGATGGACGATGCCGTTCAGGTCGGCGAGTGCCTGCTTGGCCTCGGGCGTGTCGCCGAAAACGACCGCAGCGACGGCCGCTCGATCGAGCGAACCGTCGCTGCGGATGATCTGATCACCGAATCGCTCGGCCATGCGGTCGAGCACCGGCGAACCGGGCGACTGCAGGTCTCGGGCGATCTGGTCGGCGTCGACGACGATCGCACCGCGC
>JBPEWX010000331.1:0-3815 GCA_052032235.1 Ilumatobacter sp.
GCGTCACCGGTCTTGAGCCAGCGTCCCTCGAACGCACTCTGGGTCGCCTCGGGCTTGTTCCAGTACCCGGGCGTGATGTGCGGGCCGGCGACCCACAGTTCGCCGACCTCGCCCGGCGCGCAGTCGCCGCCGTCGTCGTTCACGATGCGGAACTCGGTGTGCATCAGCGCCTTGCCGGTCGAGCCGATCTTGCGGAGCGCGTCGCCCGGATCGAGGAAGATCGCGGCCGGGCTCGTCTCGGTCATGCCGAACCCCTGCGACAACAGCACGCCGCGGTCCATCCACGTCTCCATGATCGTGAGCGCACAGGGTGCCCCGCCCACGCCGGCGATGCGCAGTCGCGACAGGTCGGTCGTGGCGAAGTCGGGGTGCTGCATCATGAACTGGTAGGGCGCCGGCACGGCGAAGAAGTGGGTGATCCCCTGTTCCGGGTCGCCGAGCAGCGCCAGTGCCTCGCCCGGGTCGAACTGGCGGACCAGCACGACGGTGCCGCCGGCGTGCAGGACCGGATTGCTGTAGCAGTTGAGGCCGCCGGTGTGGAACAGCGGCAGCACGTTCAGGTGCACCGTGTCGAGCCCGACCCCGGCTGGGATGCCGAGGTTGACACAGTTCCAGAAGTTCATGCCGTGGGTGATCATCGCCCCCTTCGGCAGCCCGGTCGTGCCCGACGTGTACATGATCGTGAGCACGTCGTCGTGGGTGAGCGTGGGTCGCTCGACCGGTCCGCCCGACGCTGCGGTGAGCGCCTGCTCGTACGGGCTGTCGGGCGTGCCGCCGGCGATCTCGAGGGTGGTGTCGATGCCGCATCGTCGCTGCAGCTCGCCCGCCGAGGCCACGAACTCGGTGTCGTGCACGAGCAGCTTCGGGGCGCTGTCGTTCAGGATGTACTCGAGTTCGTTGACCGTCAGCCGCCAGTTGAGCAACACACAGATGGCGCCGGTGCGGGCACACGCGAACTGGATGTCGAAGTACTCGACGCCGTTGTGGGCGAGCACGGCGACCCGGTCGCCGCGTCCGATGCCGAGCGAGGCGAAGTACGCGGCCATGGCATCGACCCGGGCATCGAGCTCGCCGTAGGTGAAGCTGCGGCCGGTCCCGAGATCGCGGACCGCTTCCTTGTCGGCGCGGTTGTCGCGGTGGTGCGCGATCCAGTCGTACGCGCGCACAGCGCCGTGACCGGCGGGACGCGACGTCGTCATCGCGGCGACGTCGGCCGGGTCGGGCGTGAACGCGGTCGCGTCGGTCTGGGTCGTGGTCGTCATCGGCATCCCCCTGGTCGTGCTTCGGACGGAGCGAACGTAGCAAGCCTCCGGCCGTCGGGTCGCCGCGGACGGGCCTAGCCTCGGCGGCGTGTTCGACGTCGTCCTCGTCGCTCCCGAGATCGCCACCAACACGGGCAACATCATCCGCCTGTGCGCGAACACGGGTGCCCGCCTCCATCTCGTGCGCCCGCTCGGTTTCTCGATGGACGATGCCTCGCTGAAGCGGGCCGGTCTCGACTATCACGATCTTGCGACCGTGAGCGTCCACGACGGCCCGGTGAGCTGTCGAGCCGCCGCCGGTGGGCGACGATTCACGTTCTCGTCTCGTGCCCGACGCCGGTTCGACGACGTCGTCTTCGAGCCGGATGACGTGTTCGTGTTCGGTGCCGAACGGGCCGGGTTGACCCACCCCCAGCAGGAGGCGTTCGCGCCGGCGACCGAGTTGGCGCTGCCGATGCGGCCGGGCAACCGGAGCCTCAACCTGGCCAACGCCGTCGCGGTGGTGGTCTACGAGGCGTGGCGCCAACACGGATACTCGGGCGCGGCGGGCGCCGCTTCCACGAGCGAGACGTTGACCTCGTCCGAGTTCGACGTCTGACCCGGTTCCGGCGCGCCGGTGTCAGTCCGGCCCGGCGGAGATCACGACGATCCGGGTCCGATCGGGTGGTCGCGTCGTGAGCCGCTCGAGTTCGACCCCGGCCCCGACCCGCTGGACCGACCATGCCCGATCGGGATCGTCGGCGAACGCGACGACTCCCTTCACCCTGACGACGGTCTCGGGCAACTCCTCGATGTCGGCCTGCAATCGGGCGCGGTCGACCGGTTCGTCGTACTCGATCGTCCGGGCGTGATGAGCCCCGGCGTGATCGACGCTCGACCCGTCGTGACGATCGATCGTGGCGCCGTCGAGGATCGCCCAGTCGAGCTCGCATCGCACCGTGTCGACCTGCTCGGCGTCCGGTGCGATGCCCGCGAGCCAGGTGTGCACCCGTTCCACGTCGGCAGCGCCGACGAGGTCGACCTTGTTGACGACGCACACGTCGGCGGCCTCGATCTGACGCAGCACGGTGTCGCCGACGTAGCGGTCCGCAGCGCGACGGCGAACGGTCGCGGTGTCGACGACGACGATCACGCGCCCGACCGCGAACCCCGATGCCACACCGAAGCGGACGATCGACGCCGGGTCGGCCACCCCGCTCGCCTCGACGACGACCCGGTCGAGGTGGGCGGCGCGTTCGCGCACGGCGGCGAATGCCGTGACGAGACCGTCGGCCAGGCTGCAACAAACGCACCCGTTGGCGAGGCTGATCACGTCGTCGTCGGCTGATGCGATCAGCGCGCCGTCGACGTCGATGTCGCCGAAGTCGTTGACCAACACCGCGACGCGTCGCCCGTCGGCGTTGGCGAGCAGGTGATTGACGAGGGTCGTCTTGCCGCTCCCGAGGTACCCGCCGATGACATGGAGCGGTGTCATGCCACGACCCTAGGTACGATCGATGCGCATGTCGAAGCGCAACATCGTCTGGCTGATCGCCATCGTCGTCGTCGGTGTCGTCGTCGGCATCGTCGCCGGCTGGCTCTGGGGCGTCGTCGCCGGTGTCGTCGTCCTCGTCGTCAGCGAGGTCGTCGAACGGTCGGCACGTGCCAAGCGCCGTGCCGCTCGGGGCGCGACGTCGTCGCCGTCGATCGGCGACGCGATCGACGCCCGGCGCAAGCGGCGCTGACGCCGCCGCTCACGCCGACAACGTTGCGGCCAACTCGCTGCTGGCCCGCGGTGACCATCCGGTCTCGTCCACGACGTCGTCCATCTCGGCGAGCCAGTCGTCGATCGGCGCGACGGGACCAGGCAGGTCGAGACGTTCGATCTCCGAGCGGAGTGCGGTGAGCATCCCGGCGACGGTCCGCATCACGTCGGGATCGTGGCGTCCGTGATGGCGGATCGGGTCGAGTGCGGCGCGGAGCAGCTGTTCGTGGGTCGCCACCGTCCGGTGGACGACCCGGCCGTCCTCGTCGATCGTCTCGACGGCCCGCTCGTGCGACCACACCTCGCGCAGGATCTCGCCGAGATGCATGGTCAGGTCGCGTGCGGTCTGCGGATCGTTGACGCCCGGTGACAGCGCGCGGACGGCGATGTCGGTGAGCTGGGCGATACCGAACCCGACGTCCTGCTGCATCGTTCGTGACGGGCCCAGTGCGAAACAGTTGCGCAGGTCGTCGATGATCTCGTCGCGCTCGTCGGTGTCGGGCAGGCCGGTCACCCAGGCGAGTGGGCTCCGACTCATGGCGTAGCCGCCGTGGGTCACGACGACCCACACGGTGGTGCCCTCGGGGCTGACCTCGACGAGTTGGTCGGTGTCGATCTGCTGCACCCAGCCCGCGACGTCGGCCTCGACGGGGATGGCGTCGGCGGGCACGTCGTCGGACAAGGAGCGAGGATCGCGAGCGAGTGGAGCACGCTGGGGCGCAGCACCACGGGTCGCCCCGTTCGAACGGATCGTCGCGATCGTGTCGTCGGTGAGCTGTTGTGCGATGGTGCCGATCTGCAGATTGGTC
>JBPEWX010000332.1:0-2080 GCA_052032235.1 Ilumatobacter sp.
AAGCCATCCGTCTCCTCGCTCAGGAGAAGAACATGTCGGAGGACGACCTCCTCCACGTGCTCGTCGATGCCCTCGCCAGCGCCTACAAGCGCCGGCCCGGCGCCGCCGACGAGGTCGTCGTCGAGGTCAACCCGACCACCATGGACTTCACGTTCACGGCGTACGACCTCGACGAGGACGGCAACTGGGTCAACGAGCGCGACGACACCCCGGACAAGGAAGACCTCGGCCGGATCGCCGCCCAGACCTTCCGCCAGGTGATGAGCCAGCGCATCCGCGAGGTCGAGCGCGACCGCAAGTTCGAGGAGTACGCCAACCGCGAGGGCGACATCGTCACCGGCATCATCCAGCAGACCGACACTCGCTACACCCTGCTCGACCTCGGCCGCGTCGAGGCCCTGCTCCCGCAGGCCGAGCAGGTGCCCTACGAGCGCCCGAACCCGGGCGATCGGCAGAAGGCGTACATCGTCGAGGTCCGCAAGACCGCCAAGGGCCCCCAGATCGTCGTGTCGCGGACCCACCCCGGTCTCATCAAGCGCCTGTTCGAGCTCGAAGTGCCCGAGATCGCCGACGGCATCGTCGAGATCAAGGCCTGCGCCCGTGAACCAGGGCACCGCACCAAGATCGCCGTCTGGTCGAACGACCACAACGTCGATCCGGTCGGCGCCTGCGTCGGTGCCCGTGGTGCCCGCGTGCGCATGGTCGTCAACGAGCTGCGCGGCGAGAAGATCGACATCGTGCCCTTCAGCGAAGACCTCGCCGACTTCGTCGCGAAGGCGCTGTCGCCGGCCAAGGTCAACCAGGTCAACATCTCCGAGGACGGCACCGCCGCCGACGTGATCGTGCCCGACCATCAGCTCAGCCTGGCGATCGGCCGTGAGGGCCAGAACGCCCGTCTCGCCGCCCGCCTGACCGGCGTGCGCGTCGACATCCGCTCCGAGACGCAGGTCGCCGAAGGCGTTCCCGCCGGTGGCTACCTCGAGGAACAGGTCGAGTACGCCGAGGGCGAGTGGCGCGAGAACGCCGAGACCGGCGAGATGGAGTGGCATGCCGCCGACGGCTCCGTCATCAGCCAGTCGGAATGGGCCGAACAGGAAGAGTCGGACACCGAGTCGAGCGACGACGCTGCTGCCGAGCCGACCGACGACGCCGCTGCCGAGCCGAGCGATGACGCTGCTGACGGGTCGAGCGACGATGCTGCTGATGACGAACCGGTCGCCGAATCGGCCGACACTGACGACAGCGATGACGACGAGAGCGGCGACGATGACAACGGAGACGGTGACGACGAGTGATCCTCCGATCCGAACCTGCGTGGGCTGTCGACGACGACGCCCGCAGCACGAGCTGGTCCGTTGCGTCCTCGACGCCGACGGACATGCTCGTGTCAGTCGCACCGCGCCAGGGCGCGGCGGCTGGATCTGCGGTGCCGAGTGCCTCGACGCCGCCCGAAAGACACGCGGGTTCGAACGGGCGTGGCGGGTACGGTCCGCCGCCGACGCCTACGACCGACTCCGAGACGAACTGAACCGACCGAAGCGAGAGGGTGGCGATCGTCGCCGCCCCTGCGAGACTGACGACGACGAAAGGGTGCACTGAGAGCGTGGCGAAGAAGATTCGAGTACATGAACTGGCGAAGGAGCTCGGCATGACGAATGCCGAGACGGTCGACCTCGCCGACAAGCTGGGCATCCCGGTCAAGAGCCACTCGTCGTCGATGAACGAGCCGTACGCCGACATGGTGCGTCGTCGCGCCGAGCGCGACGGCCTGACTCGCGACGAGCAGCCCGCCGAGCCGGAGCCCGAGAAGAAGCCGCGGAAGAAGAAGGCCGCTGCGAAGAAGAAGGCTGCGGCCAAGAAGAAGGCTGCGGCACCGGCACCCGCCGAGGAGTCGACCTCGGAGGCCCCCGCCGCCGAGCCCGTGAGCTCACCGGCGCCGGAGCCTGCTCCCGAGCCGGCACCCGAGCCCGTCAGTTCACCGGCGCCGGAGCCTGCTCCCGAGCCGGCACCCGAGCCCGTCAGTTCACCGGCGCCGGAGCCTGCTCCCGAGCCGGCACCCGAGCCCGTGAGCTCGCCGGCA
>JBPEWX010000333.1:0-5307 GCA_052032235.1 Ilumatobacter sp.
GTCAGGTGTCGGAGGTGACGGCGAGGAACGAGCTTCGGGTCAGGTGTCGAAGGTGACGGCGAGGAACGAGCTTCGGGTCAGGTGTCGCAGGTGACGGCGAGGAACGAGCCGTTACCGGAGATCACCTGACCCGGGGCGGGTGCGCGAACCCGAGCACTCGAGCTGCTCGGCCAACCCCAGGATCCCGGAGTCAGGTGACCGCCGGTAACGGGTTCGGCTGCGCCTCACCCGTCACCTCTGGCACCTGACCCGCGGACCTGACCCGCTTGCTCGGTTACAACGGCGAAAACGTGTCGAGGTAGAGGCCGGCGGTGAAGAGGCCCAGGAGGAGGACCATCACGGCCATGGCGAACGGCATCAGCTTGGCGACGTCGGCGTAATACCGCCGGCCGCTGCGACCCTCTCGGATCCGCTCGTAGGTGGCGATCGCCGCGTGTCCGCCGTCGAGCGGGAGCAGCGGGAACATGTTGAACACGCCGACGAACACGTTGAGGACGGCGAACAGGTACATGATGCCGACGATGCCCTCGGCCTCGCCCACGTCGTCGCTGATCGCGGTCACGCCCACCAACGTGGTCGGGCGGGTCTCGAGGTCGTCGTTCGTGCCGGCGAGGTGGGTGAAGATGTTCACCGGGTTCAGCACCTTCACCGCGCCCTTCGTCATCTCCCACGAGACCGGGATGATGTCGACCACGGCGTTGCCGGCCGCGGCGGGAATGCTGTGCTCGATCGTCTCGTAGTAGCCGCCGGAGGCGACACCGACGAACGGCTTGCCGAACAGCGGCGAATCCTCGTCGGTGTTGGCACCGAGCCCGACCGGGATGATGATCAGCTCACCGTCGCGCAGCACTTCGAACGCCAAGACGTCGGCGGGCTCGTTCGACTGGACGATGCGACCCAGGTCGGCCGAGTCGGCGACGACCTCACCGTCGATCGACAGGACCACGTCGCCTTCGAGCAACCCGGCCTCCATCGCCGGCGTTCCGGCGACGACGGTGGCGATCTCGGCGCCCTGACGCTGTTCGAGTTCGCCGTCGATCGCGTAGACGCCGAACAAGAGGACGACGGCGATCAGCATGTGCATCAACGACCCGGCCGAGATGACGAGCATGCGGCGCGGGTAACTCTTGGAGCGGTAGGTGCGGTCCTCGTCTTCGGGATCGACCTCGTCCATCGAGTTCATGCCGATGATGCGGACGAACGCTCCGGCCGGGATGGCACGGATGCCGTACTCGGTCTCGCCTCGGCGGAAGCTCCACAACCGAGGGCCGAAACCGACGAAGAACTGGGTGGCCTTCATGCCCGTCCAGCGGGCGGTCACGAAGTGGCCCACCTCGTGGAGGAAGATCGCGACCAGCAGGCCGACCGCGAACACGAACCACCAGATGCTGAACAGGGCCAGCGAACCGATCAGTCCGACGACGAGGAGGATGCCGAGCGCACCGCGCCACCCACCGACGAGCTCGTCGTCGCTCTTCTCGACCACCGATCCGCCGGCCATGACCTCGCTCGCGAGCCGTCCGTGCGGACGCGGGGCGGGGGCCTCGGGCGGCGGGAGCGGGGGCGGCGGTGGCAGTTCCTGGTCGGTCGTCATGCTCGGGCTATCGATCCGATCGCCGCCTCGGCCCGCCGTCGGGCCGCTGCATCGGCGTCGATCACGTCGCCCACGGTATCCGGCGTGGCTCCGTCATGGGCGTCGAGTACCGCCGCGGCGACGTCGGCGATCTCGGCCCATCTCAGGCGGTTCTCAAGGAACGCGTCGACGGCGACCTCGTTGGCGGCGCTCAACCACGCCGGCGCCGTCCCGCCGACCCGACCGGCTTCGTAGGCAAGACCGAGACAGCGGAACGTCGCGGTGTCGGGCGGTTCGAAGTCGAGACGGGACAGCGTCGACCAGTCGATGCGCCCGAACGGCGTCCGGATCCGGTCGGGGTAGCCGAGTGCGTAGCCGATCGGCAGCTTCATGTCGGGCATCGACAACTGTGCGATCGTCGACCCGTCGGTGAACTCGACCATGGAGTGGACCACCGACTGGGGGTGCACCACCACGTCGATGTCGTCGTAACCGATGCCGAACAGCTCGTGCGCCTCGATCACCTCGAGACCCTTGTTCATCAACGTGCTCGAGTCGATCGTGATCTTGGGCCCCATCGCCCAGGTCGGGTGGGCCAGCGCCTCGTCACGCGTGACGTCGGCGAGCTCGTCGAGGGTTCGTCCCCGGAACGGGCCGCCGCTCGCCGTCAGCACGATCCGGCCGACTTCGCGGTGGCCGTGCTCGAAACCGGTCGACGACCGCAGACACTGGTGGATCGCGCAGTGTTCGGAGTCGACCGGCACGAGCTCGGCCCCGGGCGTCGACCGCAACGGCTGCACCACCGGTCCGGCGGCGATCAGGCTCTCCTTGTTCGCGAGCCCGAGGCGTTTGCCGGCACGCAGCGTCTCGATCGTGACCGGCAACCCGGCGAATCCCACCACGCCGTTGACGACCACGTCGGCGGGCTCGATCAACGCGGTCGGCTCGGCGTCGACCGCGATCGACGTGTCGGCCAGCGCGGCCGCCACCTCGCGGCGGGCGTGCTCGTCGCTGACGACGACGACCTGGGGCCGGAACTCGAGCGCCTGCTCGATCACCGTCGCCGCCGAACCCCCGACGCCGAGTGCGACGACGTCGTACCGGTCGAGGCCTTCGGCGCGGACGACGTCGAGGGTCTGCGTTCCGATCGATCCGGACGACCCGGCGATCGCCACCCGCACGGGCGTCATGGCAGGCAACGCCCGGTCAGGACGGGACGAACTCGGTCCACGGTTCGAGCACCAGCGTCAGGTAGTAGACGCCCGGCAGCACGAACAGGAACCCGTCGAACCGGTCGAGCACGCCGCCGTGGCCCTTCACGATCGTGCCGAAGTCCTTCACGTCGAGGTTGCGCTTGAACATGCTTTCGACCAGGTCGCCCATCGGGGCGAGGATCGCGATGACGAGTGCAAGCATGAACAGGTGCCAGGTCGACGACCAGGTGTCGCTGCTGTTCGAGATGCCGACGAACATCAGCACCATGATCGTGAAGAAGGCACCGCCGACGAGGCCTTCGACCGTCTTGTTCGGGCTGATCCAGCGACGCAGCGGGGTGCGACCTGCGGCCGAACCGATGAACAGTGCGCCCACGTCGTTCGCGACCACTCCGAGCGCCGTCAGGAACAACGTGTCGGTGCCGCGGTGCTCGGCGCGACCCATCTCGAAGCTGCTCAGCGCGCTGAAGTCGCGCGTCGACAGACGCAGGATCAGCACGGCGAACGAGCCGAGCAGGCCGATCCACACGATGCCGAGCGTGGTGATCGAGGCGTTGGGCATCGGGCCCGCCTCGACGCTGCGCGCCCCGACGAAGCTGGCCGAGGTGGCCATGAACCCGAACGCCAACACGAGCGGCAGCGTGCCGACGCCGAGCCAGTAGCAGGCGATCGGCGCGGCGACGCAGGTGAGCACGCCGGGGACCAGCGCCGGCCGGTAGCCCTTCTCGGCGACCTTGTCGTAGAACTCGACGGCGGCGAGACCGAGCACGAGCACGATCAGCGCGGCGGCGGCCCGCGTGTCCCACATCAGCGCGCCGATGAACGCGGCGGCGAGCGCGAGGCCCACGGCGATCGCGGTCGGCATGTCGCGTCCGGACGACGGCGGGGTGCCGGCCGACGGACGTGACGCGGCGGGAGGAGGACCGCCACGGCGACGGCGGCCGGTTTCGGGTGGGCGACGTGGCATCCCCGACGGGTCGGTCCCGATCGTGATGCGGCTCGGCTCGGGGGCGATCGCCTCCGATTCGCCGGTGACGCGCCGGTGCTGGCCGGAGACGGGTGGCTCGACCGCCGGTTGGCGACCGCTGTCGCGAGCTTCGGTGACCCGACGCTGCGCCGTCACCTCACCCGACGGGTCGGCCGCCGGGGTGTCGGGCATCGGCGTGTCGTCTTTCCAGACGGGCGCATCGGACGAGAACGACGACCAGACGTCGAGTTCTTCGTCGTGGTCGGGTGCCTCGGTGCCGCCGGTCGCGTCGAAGCGAGGGATCTCGCCCGTCGGGGGCTCGGTCCAGTGCGGCAACGTCCCGGTGTCGCTGTCGCCGAACGAGATCGGTTCGTCAGCGGGCAACTCGGCCATGTTCTGGGTCGGCTCGGCGTCGTCGAACAGTGACCCGTACTCGCTGAAGTCGTCCTCGTCGCGGCGGCGCTCGCGCCACTGGTCGTCACTCATCGGTGTCCTTTCCCCTGTTGCGTGTCGGCTCGTCGGTGTGATCGGCGCGCCGCCGGAGCGGCAGCCGGCCGATCAGACCTCGAGCAGCTCTGCTTCCTTGCGTCCGAGCGCAGCGTCGATCTTGTCGACGTGCTCGTGGGTGATCTTCTCGAGTTCTTTCTCGGCACGCTCGAGTTCGTCTTCGGAGATCTCACCGTCGTTCTGGAACGACTCGAGCGTCTTGCGGGCATCGCGTCGCAGGTTGCGGACGGCGATGCGACCGTCTTCGGCCATGTTCTTCACGACCTTGACGTAGTCGCGCCGGCGCTCCTCGGTGAGCGGGGGGAAGTTGAGGCGGATCACCACGCCGTCGTTGTTGGGTGCCACACCGAGATCACTGTCGCGGATGGCCTTCTCGATGGCCGCGAGCGAACCGCGATCGTGCGGCTTCACCATCAACATGCGCGCCTCGGGCACCTGGATCGCTGCGAGCTGCTGGAGCGGGACCGGAGCACCGTAGTACTCGACGGTGAGCCGCTCGACGAGAGCGGGGGCCGCGCGGCCGGTGCGGATGGTGGAGAACTGCGATTGGACGTGCTCGACGGCCTTGTCCATCTTGTCCATGGCGTCGAGCAGGGTTTCTTCGGTCACAGGACCAGCGTAACCCTGCGATCGCCTCGTGCGGGAGATGCCCCGCACGAAGCGACCGCACCGGTCACGATCAGGCCGACGGAGGCGGCGGCGGAGGCGGCGTCGAGCCCGGCATCGGCGGCGGAGGCGGCGGCGTGCCCATCTGGGCCGGCACCCCGCCGGGACCGACGTAGCGAGCGTCTCCGAAGCCGAGGATCAACATGAAGATGAAGCCGAGGAAGATCAACCCGACGGCGAAGCCGCTGCCCTTGCCGAAGCTCTTCGCGAGATCGAGCGAGATGATGATCCAGATGACGAAGTTGACGATCGGGATGAACAGCAGGATCAGCCACCATCCCGGACGACCGACGATCTTCAGCAGCGTGTAGACGTTGTAGAACGGGATGATCGACTTCCAACCCGGTTCTCCGGCCTTCGTGAAGACCTTCCAGAAGCCG
>JBPEWX010000334.1:0-1713 GCA_052032235.1 Ilumatobacter sp.
GACGCCTCGGTGACGGGGTCGTCGAGTACGTCCCCGCCCGCGCCACCCAGGTGCCCGACCTGCTCCGGCGTTGGGACGTCGACGTCACGTTGATCCGGGTGTCACCCGCCGATGACCACGGGTTCCACAGCCTCGGCCCGACCGCCAGCTACACGTTGACCAGCGCACGACGCAGCCGGGTCGTCATCGCGGAGATCGACCCCGATGTGCCCCGGACGTTCGGCGCCTGGATCCACCGATCACAGATCACCGCCACGGTCGAGTCCGAGCAGCCGATGCCGCTCTACGAGGCAGCGACGCCCGACCCCACGAGCGCCGCCATCGCCGATCGCGTCCTCGGGTTGCTGCCCGAGCGACCGACCCTGCAACTCGGCATCGGCGGCGTGCCGGAAGCGCTCACCGCGAGCCTCGCCGACGTCGACCTCGGACCGTTGCGTTTCGTCGGCATGGTGACCGACGCGATGGCCGACCTGTTCGACGCGGGCAAGCTCGACATCGACGCCGTCTACCCCGACCCGGCGATTCTTGCCGCCGAGGTGATGGGCACCCGACGCGTCATGGACTTCGTCGACGGCAACCCGCTCGTCGGCGTCCGCGAGTCGGCACACAGCCACCATCCGGCAGCGCTCGGCGACCTCGACCGGTTCGTCAGCATCAACTCGGCGATCGACGTCGACCTCACCGGTCAGGTGAACGCCGAATCGGTCCGCGGGCGCCAGATCTCCGGCGTCGGCGGCAGCATCGACTACGCCGAGACCGCCTTCCACTCCGACGGCGGGCTGCGCGTGCTCGCACTGTCGTCCACCACGCCGGACGGCAAGCACAGCCGCATCGTCCCGGCGATCGACGCCGGCAACACGATCACGCACCCACGCACCTCGATCGATCTCGTCGTGACCGAACACGGCGTCGCCGACCTGCGCGGCCGATCGCTCGCCGAGCGTCGGTCGGCACTCATCTCCGTCAGCGACCCGTCGTTCCGCGACCAGCTCGCCGATCCCGCATCCACCTGACCCCTGCCCAACGAGGACACCCACCATGACGATCTACGAACGACGCGGCCGCTTCTACGACGAGTACGAGATCGGCGACGTCTTCCGGCACAAGCCGGGCCGCACGATCACCGAAGCGGACAACACCTTGTTCACGACGCTCACGATGAACACGCAGAGCCTGCACCTCGACGCCGAGGTCGCGGCCAAGAGCGAGTTCGGTCAGCGACTCGTGAACAGCCTGATGACCCTGGCGATCGCCGCCGGACTCAGCGTCGGTGACACGACCGAGGGCACGACGATCGCGAACCTCGGCTTCGGCGAGATCTCGTTCCCCCGCCCCGTGTTCATCGGTGACACGCTCTACGCCGAGACCGAGATCATCGACAAGCGCGAGTCGAAGTCGCGCCCCGGCCAGGGCGTCGTCACCTTCGAGCACCGGGCACGCAACCAGCGCGACGAGATCGTGTGCACCGCACGCCGTTCTGCGCTCGTGTGGTTCGCCGACGCCCACGCCGCCGCGACCGCCGAGACGTGAGGAGCCGACCGTGCTCATCGATCACAGCCTGATCGGCCACACCTCGACCCGAGCCGCGACCGACGCTGCCTGGGCCGAATCGGCCGGCTTCGACGGTGTCTGGACCACCGAGAGCGTCACCGACGCGTTCCTGCAGTCGATGGCGGTGTCACTCACCACCGAACGCATCGGCGTCGGCACTGC
>JBPEWX010000335.1:0-2419 GCA_052032235.1 Ilumatobacter sp.
CGCAGCTGCGGCGCTCGGTGGAACGGTCAGAGCGCGAGGTGGAGTCGAAGTGCTTCGTCGAGCTCGGCGAGGAGGTTTCGATCGAGCATCGCGATCCTGACGCCGACACGCTCCACGTCGACGGATCGGACCTGCTCTGCCTGCGCCTTGGAGTCGCGGTCGAGACCGGTCGTCGCTGCGTCGAGCAGTACCTGAAACGGATAGACCCTGCTGACGCTCGACGTCACCGGCACCACCGTGACGACGCCACGGCCCAGGCGCTCCGCCGTCGCGTTCGCGCCATCGCTGCTCACGATCACCGCAGGACGGCGCTTGTCGGCCTCCGAGCCCCGGGAGGGGTCGAGGTCGACGAGGCGGATCTCACCACGCCTCATCGGCTGACGCCGTCTCCAGCAGTCGGCTCCCAGAGTTCGCCGTCCTCACTGTCCGCCCAATCGGCCCATGCGTCTTCGTACGCCGCTCCGAGGCCCGATGCTCGCAGGAGACGGACCGCCTTCTGGACCGCCGCTGACCGTGAGGGCATGTCGTGATCGGCGGTGTAGGCGTCGAGGAACTCGACGTCCTCGTCGGGCAGCGAGATGCTCAACTTCATACATGGATGCTACCCGAGGTAGCACGCAGGTAGGAAGGTCGCCGCGCGAGCCGATCCGCCTTGCAGGCAGTGGACACCTGGTCGATTGAATTGGCTCAGTGCCCACCGGTGGACACCCAGGCGATTGCATCGGCTCGGTGTCCGGGAGGCGGCCGGGTCAGGACAGTTCGGCGATGACGTCGGGTGGGGCCTGGACGAGTTCGATCAGCACGCCCTCGCCGCTGCGGGGCGTTTCCTCGTTGCCCTTCGGGTGCAGGAAGCAGACGTCGTAGCCCGACGCCCCCTTGCGGATGCCGCCCGGCGTGAAGCGCATGCCCTGCTCGGTCAGCCACTCGACCGCAGCGGGCAGATCGTCGATCCACAAGCCGACGTGGTTGAGCGTCGGCACGTGGACCTTCGGCGAGCGCTCCGGATCGAGCGGCTGCATCAGGTCGATCTCGACGGCGTGCGGGCCCGAGCCGAGCCGCAGGATGTCCTCGTCGACGTTCTCCGACTCACTCACGTAGTCGCCGACCTTCTCGATGCCGAACAACCCCGACCACAGACCGGTCAGCGCCCCCTTGTCGAGCCCGCCGATGGCGATCTGCTGGATCCCGAGCACCTTGAACGGTCGTGTCATGTCCCCGATGTTGCCACCCGTCGGCGCCGACGTGCCATTCGATCGCCGCGTCCTCTCTACGCTGGTCGCATGGCGGACCTGACGATGACGGCGATCACCTACGACAAGTACGGCGGACCGGAGGTGTTGTCGATCAGCGAAGTGGAACGACCGCAACCGGCCGACGACCAGGTGTCGATCCGGGTGCAGGCAGCGGAAGCGTGCAAGTCCGACACCGAGATGCGCAGCTGCTCGTTCAGTGCGTCGTGGCTGTCGGTGCCGATGCGGCTGGTGCTCGGCCCCCGCCGGCCCCGACGGCCGGTGCTCGGTCTCTACTTCGCCGGGGTGATCGAGGCCGTCGGCGCCGACGTCACGGGTTTCGAGGTCGGCGACGAGGTCTACGGCACGACCGGCCTCCGTCTCGGTTCGTACGGCGAACACCTCGTGCTTTCCGGCAAGGCGACCATCGCGGCGAAGCCGACGTCGATGACGTTCGCCGAAGCGGCAGCCCTCCCACTCGGAGCGTGCAACGCACTCAACGGGCTCCGCCGAGCAGAGGTCGGCGCCGGCGACAAGGTTCTGGTCAACGGTGCCGGCGGCGTCATCGGCGCGTACGGCGTCCAGATCGCACGGATGCTGGGGGCCGAGGTCACCGGTGTCGACGCCGCCCACAAGGAGTCGTTCGTCCGATCGATGGGCGCCACCACCTTCGTCGATTATCAGACCACCGACGTCGTGGCGCTCGACGACCGGTACGACGTGATCCTCGACATGGTGCCGTCCACGCCGATCTCGCGGATGCTCGACCTCCTTCGGCCCGACGGTCGCTACGTGAGTGGGAATCCGCGGTTCACGACCATGCTCCGAGCGTCGCGGCTGCCGTTCGGCGACGACCGGATCCAGACCGCGACCGACGGGGAGAGCCGGGCAGCGCTCACCGAACTGGCCGCCATGGTCGACGACGGACGGCTGTCCGGCATCGTCGATCGGGTCCTGCCGATGGACCAGGTCGCCGAAGCCCACCGGCTCGTCGAGACCGAACAGCGCCTCGGCGCCGTCGTCCTCGCCATCGGCCCCGACGCCGAACAGCGCCAGGCCTCGACCACGACATAGCCGAACCCGGGTCAGCCCGAGGTGGCGAGCCACATCGTCGCTGTGGCGGCGAGTGCGGCGTAGAGCGGCAGGCCTCGGCGGTAGGCGGTCGGGCCGTCGGTTCGTTCGCCGATCTC
>JBPEWX010000336.1:0-4123 GCA_052032235.1 Ilumatobacter sp.
CGTGCAGGGTCGTTGGTGCTCGTCAGTCTTCGAGTTCGAGGAGGGAGCTGCCGGTGAGGGTGCCGGCGTTGCGGTAGACGTCGAGCTTCTGGCGGCTGTCGGTGATGTCGAGGTTCCGCATCGTGAGCTGACCGATGCGGTCGAGCGGACCGAACGCAGCATCTTCCACCCGCTCCATCGACAGGCGCTCCGGCTCGTACGTGAACACGCCCTTGGTGTCGACCGTGTCGAGGATCGAGTAGTCGTCGCCACGCCGCAGACGGATGTGCACCTCACCCGACACCGCCGAGCCGACCCAACGCAGGAGCGGCTCGCGCAGCATCAGCGACTGCGGGTCGAACCAGCGGCCCTCGTACAGCAGGCGACCGAGTCGACGCCCCATCGTGGCGTAGTTCTCGAGGGTGTTCTCGTTGTGGATCGCGGTGAGCAACCGCTCGTAGGCGATCTGGAGCAGCGCCAGCGCCGGGCCCTCGTAGATGCCGCGCGACTTCGCCTCGATGATCCGGTTCTCGATCTGATCGCTCATGCCGAGGCCGTGGCGTCCGCCGATCGCGTTCGCCTCGACGACGAGGTCGACCTGCGACTCGAACTCGTTGCCGTTGATCGCGACGGGCCAGCCGTCGTCGAAGGTGACCGAGACGTCCTCCGGCTCGATCGCCACCGACTGGTCCCAGTGGGCGACGCCCATGATCGGCTTCACGATCTCCATGCCGGTGCCGAGCTCTTCGAGCGCCTTCGCCTCGTGGGTCGCGCCCCAGATGTTGGCGTCGGTGGAGTACGCCTTCTCGACCGAGTCGCGGTACGGCAGGTCGCGTGCCTGCAGGAATTCGCTCATGCCGGTGCGGCCGCCCAACTCGTCGACGAACTCGGGGTCGAGCCACGGCTTGTAGATCCGCAGGTTCGGGTTGACCATCAGGCCGTAGCGGTAGAACCGCTCGATGTCGTTGCCCTTGTAGGTGGACCCGTCGCCCCAGACGTCGACGCCGTCCTCCTTCATCGCCCGCACCAGCAGGGTGCCGGTGACGGCACGGCCGAGCGGTGTGGTGTTGAAGTACGTGCGGCCGGCGGTGCGGATGTGGAACGCGCCGCACTGCAGCGCCATCAGGCCCTCGCGCACGAGTTCGTCGCGGCAGTCGATCAGGCGGGCTTCCTCGGCGCCGTACACCTTGGCGCGGTCGGGAACACCCGACAGATCGGGCTCGTCGTACTGGCCGAGATCGGCGGTGTACGTGTACGGGATCGCACCACGCTCACGCATCCACGCCACGGCAGCGGAGGTGTCGAGACCTCCGGAGAACGCGATTCCGACCCGGTCTCCGACCGGCAGCGACATGAGCACCTTCGACATGGGGTTCGAAGCTACCGGACCGGGTCGTCGGCCGACTCGGCCGACTTCGCCGATCCGTCACCGGCACCGACGTCGACCGGTCGGTACGTGCCGGTGAGCGACGCGGCCGACACGACGAAGGCGAGCCCGGCGATGATCAGCTCGACGACGGCGAGCCGCGGCACGCGGCCGAGATCGACGATGCCGAACACGGCGGTGACGAGCGACGCCCCCATGCCCCACCAGGCCAGCCGCCGCACGTTGTTGAACGCGGCGATCGTCATGAGGAGCGGGACGACGAACGGGCTGAACCGGACGATCGGTGACGTCGGCTCGGCACGAGGGCCGAGCCACCAGGTCGACAGTCCGAGCTGGACGCTGGTGCTCCACACGGCGGCGAACGCCACGATCACCGAGATCCACAGACACGCCGTGACGATGCGCCATCCCGTCGCGAGCTCGCCGGCGCGCGGCGGTTCGACGAGGCGGACCTGTTCGGTCACGACGCCAGGAGGCGGCGGGAGCGTGGTCGTGTTCTCGGTGGCCTGGGGTTCGGGCACACGACGACTCTACGGGCTCCGTCACTCGGTGCCCTGACGGGTGTGCTGTGGCTCTCAGCTCGCTTCCGGTTACTGTCGCTGCTCGTGGCGGACACCAACCCGACCGGCCCGACCTTCCAGAAGCTCTCGGTCTTCTACCCGATGTGGAACGAGGAGGACTACATCGAGCGCGCCCTCGCGTTCGGCAAGCGGGCATGCGAGGGCCTGGTCGAACGGGGTGACATCCAGGACTACGAGCTGATCGTCATCGACGACAAGTCGACCGACCGAACGCCGGAACTCGCCGACGCCCTGGCGGCGGGCGACCCCCACATCCGGGTCATCCATCACGAACGCAACCGCAAGCTCGGTGGATCGATGAAGACCGGGTTCGCGGCAGCGACCGGCGACCTGATCCTCTACACCGACGCCGATCTGCCGTTCGACATGAACGAGTTGCCGCGAGCGGTCCGCATCCTGCGCGAGTACGACGTCGACATCATCTCGGCGTACCGATTCGACCGCACGGGCGAGGGCACGCTGCGGGCGGTCTACACCTTCGTGTACAACGGGCTCATCAAGGCGCTGTTCGGCGTCAAGGTCCGCGACATCAACTTCGCGTTCAAGCTGTGCCGAGCACGGATCTTCGACCACATCGAGCTCAAGTCGGAAGGCTCGTTCATCGACGCCGAACTCGTCATCCGGGCGACTCGCATGGGGTACGAGATCATGCAGATGGGTGTCGACTACTTCCCGCGCACGCGCGGAGAGTCGACGCTCAGTTCACCGGGCGTGATCGGCACGATCCTGAAGGAGATGTGGTCGCTGCGGGCCGATCTCGATCAGGTCGAGCGCGTCCGCTGAAGCGGTCTCGACGAGACGCGCTCCACCGGCTGAAATAACGTCGGAACCGGGGAATCGCGCGGCCGGGGGAGGGGTTGTCTCCTTGTAGCCTGGTGCGGACCACACCGCACCCATGACTCTCACCACCCCCACCGCCCTCGTCATCTCGTGAACGCCGCCCAGTCCAGTCCCCTCTCGAAATGGTTGCCTGCCGCCGCGGCGGGTGGCCTCCTCGCCGCGGTCGTCGCCGCCGGTGTCATCTCGGGCAGCGGCGGCGGTGACACTCCGGCGTCGACCACCTTCGCGTCGGCGGCACCGGTCGAGACGGTCAACACCCAGCCGGCGGTCACGGTGGCCCCCGAAGACCAGGTGGTGAACGACGGGTCGACGATCGCCAAGACGGCGCTCAGCCAGACGTTGTCGAACGGCATGGCCGGCAGCGAGGTCCAGATGGTGCAGGAACGCCTCGTCGAGCTCGGCTTCGATCCGGGCCCGACCGACGGCGTCTACGGCGGTCTGACCATCCAATCCGTGTGGGCGTTCGAGAAGCTCGTGCTCGGCACCCCGCGTGCTCAGGCGACCGGTCGCGTCACCCCGGAGATGTGGGACCGCATGCAGGACCCCATCAAGGTCAAGCCACGTCTCCCCACGGGAGGTCTCGCCGACCACGTCGAGATCTACCTGCAGGAGCAGGTCATGGTCGTGTTCCACGCCGACGAACCGGCCGTCATCACCCACATCTCGACGGGTGAGCTCGCACCGAACGTCACCGAGGACACGCCCTGGAACGACTGGCAGCAGATCGCAGCCGAGTACTGCGAGACGGTGACGATCGACACCGACCGGAACGGCAACATCCTCGAAGAGCCCGAGGAGAAGGCGGTGTGCGGCCGGTCGTACACGCCACCCGGTGTCTTCCAGGCGTACAAGATGATCGAAGGCCGCCGCCAGAGCGCACTCGGCGGCATGTACGACCCGATCTACATCAACCAGGGCATCGCCATCCACGGCGCTCTGAACGTGCCGTTGGAACCGGCGTCGCACGGCTGCATCCGCGTCTCGCAGTACCTGGGCGAGAAGCTGCAGGACATGATCGACATCGGTGACCAGGTGCTGATCTACGACGGTCAGGTCGACCCGTGGAACCAGTCGGAAGAAGCGATGAAGATGCGGTGGGACTACCCCGATCCGAACGCGACGACCACGACGACGACCACCACGACGACCACCACGACGACGGTGCCCGAGACGACGACCACCACCGAGGCCCCGGCGCCGGCGACCACCACGACCAAGCCGCCGTCGACCACGACGACGACGTCGACCACCAAGCCTCCGACGACGACGCCCCCCTCGACGGCCGCCGGAGCACCCGACACCGACGAAGCCGACAGCTGACCCGCCGGGTTGCACT
>JBPEWX010000337.1:0-11297 GCA_052032235.1 Ilumatobacter sp.
CGTCGGACGCGACGACGCCGGACGATCCCGCAGCCGTGCCGATCTCGGGGCCCCCGCCTGCCACGATCGCCACAGCCGCGATCGCGAAGACGAGGCGGCGGGGAACCATTGCTGGTTCATCGGCGAACGGGCCGAGCCACTTGAGTGTCAGGCGAGCGCCGTGATCCGCAGCCCGGCCGTCTCGAACGCCGCGACGACGATCTCGAGGTGCTCGGGGTGGCGGGCCAGTCCGACGATGGATCGGCCCGAGCCCACCACGTTCACGGCAGCGCCCGCGGTCCGTCCGACCTCGACGAGGCGACGCTCGGTCGGGGTGAGTTCGGTGATACCGAGGCGGACCCCGAGCGTGCGGTGCACGGCATCGGCGACGAGACGGATGTCGCCGTCGATCAGACCCCGGCGCGCACGTCCGGCTTGGACACGGAGTTCGCCCATGGCGGCGGTGACCTCGGTGTCGCCACCGTCGAATCGGCGACGGATCGAACGATTGACCGTCCGGGGCGCAGCGTCGGTCGATCTGCCGATCGCGGTCGAGTCGTCGTGTGACCACGCGACGAACAGCGGCAACTCGTCGGGCGTCTCGATCGTCTCGACGGCGTCGGGATCGAAGGTCGCGGCGACGGCGCCACCGTGTGCGGGCACGAGGAACTCGGCGATCGACACGTCGGCGCCGAGGCGGGTCCCGACGACGTCGAACGCCATGGCGGCCAGATCGGCGGCATCCCAGTGTTCGTCGCCGTCGAACGCCCGCAGCGCCCGGAGCGTGGCGACCGCCAACGCGGCGTTGCGTCCCAGTCCGACACCGTCGGGGATGTTGGTCGACAGGGAGAGTTCGACCGCCGGTGCCTCGCCTCGACGCTCCGCGATCGCAGCGACTGCCGCCTCCGCCAGCGCTCGTTGATCCGGGTCGGTGCTGCGGAGACCGAACGTGCCGTTCTCCGATTCGCGGAGCGCCGCCATCGCCGTCAGATCGGGCAACGGCACGGCGGTGATCGCCCCGCCGTAGCGCTCGGACGGATTGCCGGCCAGCACGGCGTGCGCTGCGCACGAGCTGACGATCGACCGTCCGGTGGTCACCGGACCATGGCTACCACGTCGGCGCGTCCGCTGCGACGATCAGCCGTTGAGCGCGATGTACTGCGCGAGCAGTGCGTTGCTCGTGTCGGCGGCGGCGACGAGTGTCGATTCGATGTCGGCGCCGTTGTAGATGCTCGCGAGCGCCGCCGCCATCTCGTCGCGGACCTGTCGATGCGGACCGATCTGTGGTCCGGCGTGGGCCAGATCGTCGGGGCTGTCGGCGAGCTGTGTATATGCGACCCGGAACCGGGGGTCGTCGGCGTACGTCGTCGCGAGTGGTTCGAGATCGATCGCCTCGTCGACGATCGGCAGGTACCCGGTCCGGACCGCCCACTCCGACTGGACCGCCGGTGTGATGAGAAAGGTCAGGAAGTCCCAGGTCGCTGCGGTGACCTCGGGGTCGTTCCCGGCGACGACGTAGTTGGCGGCGCCGCCGACGATCGCCGTCTGCTCCGGTGCGAGACCCGGTAGCCCGCCGACGCCGACGTCGTCCGGCGTGAGCCCCTCGACGAGACCGGAGCCGAGCACGTTGATGACCGTGCCGAGCCCGGCCGAGGTGCCGATCGTCATCGCCGCCGGGTCGGCGGCATCGGCCATCTTCAAGAAGTTGTCGGAACCGCCGGCGTTGTCGCCGACGTTGACGGCGAGACCGTCGGCGACGAGGTCGCGCAGGAAGGTCACGATCTCGATGCCCGTGGCGTCGTCCAGATACACCTCGGTGGGCAGCGCTTCGCGACCGTTGCCGTTGTCGACGAACAACTCGCCGGCGTTGGCGAACCACTGCTCGATGAACCAGCCGCCGCCCGAGTCGATACTCGTGTCGAGTGCGATCCCGTAACTCGCCGCGCCGGAGTCGACGAGTTGTTGCGACATCGACCGCAACTCGTCGAACGTGGTCGGCGGTTGCTCGGGATCGAGACCGGCCGCCTCGAACATCACCTTGTTGTAGTAGAGGATCGGATTCGACACGTTGAACGGCATCGCCCACTGGACCCCTGCCGTCGAATACGCCTGGACGGCCGACGGCTGCAGGGTCGTGGTGTCGAAGCCGGCGTCGCGAACGCACACCTCGACCGGGATCACGGTGTCGGAGTCGATCGCCTGCTGGAAGCCGTACTCGGGGAACATGACGATGTCGGGGCGACCGCTGTCGCCGGATTGGTAGTACTTGTCGATCACCTCGAGATACCCGCCCTGATTCTGCAGATCGACCACGACACGGTCCTGACTCGAGTTGTACTGGTCGACGACGAACTGGAGGGCCTCCTCGTTGTCGGCCGTCATGCCGTGCCAGTACGTGATCTCGATCGGACCATCGGCATCGTCGAGGGCGCCCGTCGGACACTCGGGATACCCGTCGAGGGGTACCTCGACCGGTGCCGTGGTCGCCGGTGCCTCGTCGCCGCCGCTCGGATCGGTGGTCGATCCGTCCGCGGTGCCGCTCGTATCGCTCGTCGTGTCGGAGTCGTCGGCGGGGTCCCCGGTGGCGCTCGTGGTGTCCTGATCGGCGGTGTCCGTCGTCTGGTTCGGCTCGGTCGTCTCGGTCTCGTCGGGGTCGTCCTGACCGGCGGTGATCGCCGATTCGCCACTGCTGCAGGCGGCGAACAGGATCGATGTCGTGGCGAACAGGATCGTGGCGCGCCTCATCCCTTCACCGCACCCGAGGTCAGGCCACGCACCAGCGACCGCTGGAACAACAGCAGCGCGATGAAGATCGGCACGGCGGCGATGACGGTCCCCGCCATCAGTGCGTTCGGCTCGTCGATACTGCTGCGGCGCAGCAGCGTCAGACCGCTCTGGACGGTGTTCATGGATTCCTCCGTGGTGATGAGGTTGGGCCACAGGTACTGGTTCCAGCTCGACAGGAAGCTGAACAGTGCGAGTGCGCCGACGGTCGGGACGATGACGGGGAGAGCGACGTAACGCAGGAAGGCCAGGTGGCCGGCGCCGTCGATGCGGGCGGCGTCGCGCAACTCACCCGGTACGGCCAGCAGCGCCTGGCGGACGAGGAAGGTCCCGAACGCCGTCGCCAGGAACGGCACCGCCAACCCTTGATAGGTGTTGAGCCAGTCGAGGCTGTCGACGGTGCGCCGGTTGACGACGAGCGTCGCCTCGATCGGCACGAGCAGCGTGGCGAGAAACGCGGCGAACAGCAGATTCCGACCCGGAAAGTCGAGCATCGCGAACGCGTACCCGGAGAGGAGCGAGGTGACGACCTGGGCGATCGTCACGATCATGGCGACGACGAAGGAGTTGACGAGATACCGGCCGAGATTGCCGTCGCTCCAGGCGTTCATGATCGGTTCGAGGGTGAACGAATCGGGGAGGAGCGGATTGACCAGCACCTTGTCGCCGGGCTTGAAGGCTGCGACGAGGGTCGTGTAGATCGGGAACAGCGTGACGAACGCGACGATGCCGAGCAGGGTGTAGCGCCCGACCAGCCGGGCGCCGGTGATCCGGTGTTCAGCTGCCACGGGCCACCTCGTCGATCGCCGGATGCGTCTCAGTCGCCATAGTGGACCCGCCTGCCGAGTGACCAGAGTTGGAGGAACGACAACCCGAGCAGGACGACGAACAACAGGACCGCGGTGGTGGCCTGGAGACCCTGGTCGGTCGCCATGATCGAGTTCCGTCCGTAGGTGAGATACGTGATCGTCGTCGTCGAATCGTCGGGTCGTGGTCCGCCCTCGGTGAGCAGATCGATCTCGCCGTACGCCTGGAATGCACGGGTCGTGAGCACGATGAGGACGAAGAGCAGTGACGGACCCAGGAGTGGCAGGGTGATCTTCCAGAACCGACGGGTGCCTCCTGCGCCGTCGAGTGCCGCTGCCTCGTAGAGATCGTCGGGGATGCCCTGCAGACCGGCGGTGATGATGATGAAGGTGAAGCCGAGATTGGCCCACACACTCGACAACGCCACCGACCACAGCGCGGTGCCGGGGTCGTTGAGCAGACCCGGTTGCTTGATCACCGGGAATGCATCGGCGATCCAACCGATGTTCGAGAGCACACCGACACTCGGTTGGAGCAGGAACAGCCACATCAGACTGGCGACGGCGACCGAGGTGGCGACGGTGGACGAGAAGATCGCCCGGAACACACCGACCCCCGACAGGTGCTTGTGCGCGAGCACGGCGAGACCGATCCCGCATGCGAGACCGAGTGGCACGGTGATGAGCGCGAACTGTGTCGTCACCCACAGCGCCTGCTGGAACTCGGTCGATCGGAAGGTGTCGGCGTACTGGTCCCAGCCGTTGTCGATGCAGCGAGTGCCGGTCGAGTTGCAGCGTTCGGTGCCGAGGAAGACGGCCTTGATCAGGGGATAGACGATGAAGGCACCGAGAACGATCGCCGACGGGGCGAGCAGACCGAGAGCAACCGGGAGTTGACGCCAACGGCGGCGTTCGAAGACCCGGTTCGTCATGTCCAGCAGCGTAGAACCACCCGCCGAACCGCCACCAGTGACGTCGGAAACACTCGGCGAACCCCCGATGAACGAGCACTGGTCCGGATGGAGGCGGTGTGGGGTGGAGGAGTGGCGGGAATCGGACGGCGTATCGTGGTGTCCGATTTCCGCCTGCGTGTCGGTCGCGGGTGGACGAGGATGACTTCCATGTTCGACGGCACCGTGCTCGACCACGACCGCTGCTATCTCGCCTCGCAGAGTCGCGACGAGCGGTTCGACGGCTGGTTCTACGTCGCCGTCCGCACGACCGGCATCTATTGCCGACCGAGCTGCCCGGCGATCACACCGAAGCGCTCCAACGTCGAGTTCCATCGCACCGCCGCTGCCGCACAACAACGGGGGTTCCGTGCGTGCAAACGCTGCCGGCCCGATGCGGCACCCGGTTCGCCCGAGTGGAATGTGCGTGGCGATGTCGTCGCCCGTGCCATGCGGCTGATCGGTGACGGTGTCGTCGATCGCGACGGTGTCGCCGGACTCGCGAATCGGCTCGGTTACAGCGAACGCCATCTCAACCGTCTGCTGACGTCCGAACTCGGCGCGGGACCGCTCTCGCTGGCCCGGGCGCAGCGAGCACAGACGGCCCGCACCCTGATCGAAACGACCGATCTGTCGATGACCGATGTCGCCTTCGCCGCCGGATTCGGGAGCATCCGCCAGTTCAACGACACCGTCCGCGAGGTCTATGCGTCGTCGCCCACCGAACTGCGGAGCCGCACCCGACACCGCAGCGGGACCGCCGGTGGTGTCTCCGTTCGTTTACCGGTCCGTCGACCGTTCGCCGGCGACACGCTGCTCGCATTCGTCGGCGGACACGCCGTTCCCGGTGTCGAAGCCTGGGACGGCGAACGGTATGCCCGATCGCTCGCGCTGCCGAACGGTCACGGCACCGTCGACGTCACCCTCGACGCGGTCGGCGACGTCCGTGCCGAGTTCCGACTCACCGACTGGCGTGATCTCGCTCCGGCCGTCGGTCGGGTCCGTCGTCTGCTCGATCTCGATGCCGATCCGGTCGCGATCGACGAGATCCTCGGTGTCGACCCGATCCTCCGTCCGCAGATCGAACGCACCCCCGGATTGCGGGTACCGGGTGGTGTCGATCCGTACGAAGTGCTGGCCCGGACGATCATCGGACAACAGGTGAGTGTCGCCGGCGCCCGCACCGTGACGGGTCGGATCGTCGCAGCGACCGGCGAACCGCTCGCCGTCGAACACGACGTGCTGACCCACGTGTTCCCGACCATGGACCGGCTCGCGGCGGCCTCGCCCGACGCCCTCCCCATCCCCATGGCCCGCAAGCGCACCCTCCGATCGGTGGCCGAGGCGGTGTCCACCGGCGATCTCGTGATCGATCACGGCGACGATCGGCGCGCGGTCGTCGACGAACTGTGCCGCTACACGGGCATCGGCCCCTGGACCGCCGAAACGGTCGCGATGCGCGGTCTCGGGGACCCCGATGTCTTCCTGTCGGGCGATCTGGTCGTCCGACGGGCGCTCGAGGCGAACGGTCTCGACGTCGCCGCCGCCGACCGATGGCGGCCCTGGCGCACCTACGCCATGCACCACCTCTGGGCGACCGTCTGGACGCCCCCGACATGACGCTCGACGCCACATCCGTCCGTCCCGACACGATCAGCCAGGAGCCACTTCCCATGACGAATCGATCCGCCACCATGTCCTCGCCGGTCGGCACGCTCACCGTCGTCGCCAACGACACCGCTGTCGTGGCGATCCGGTGGGACACCGAATCGGACGAACGGCACCCCGATGCCCACAACCCGGTCGACCGGTCCCTCGGCGACGTGGTGCCGTGCGACGATGTCTCGAGCCATCCGGTCCTCGCCGCAGCGATCGCGCAACTCGACGAGTACTTCGCCGGCACCCGCACCGAGTTCGATCTCCCGCTCGAACCGATCGGCACCGAGTTCCAGCGTCAGGCGTGGGAACAGCTCGCCGCGATCCCGTTCGGCGAGACCATCACCTATGGGGAGCAGGCGGTCCGAATGGGCGATCGGAACAAGATGCGGGCGGTCGGCGCCGCCAACGGCAAGAATCCGATCCCGATCGTGGTGCCGTGTCATCGCGTCGTGGGCGCCGACGGCAAGCTCACCGGTTTTGCCGGTGGCATCGACAACAAGGCCTGGCTCCTCGACCACGAGTTCCGCATTCGCGCCGGCGCCTGATCGGTACCGTCGGCACCGTCACGGACGCCAGCGTCGAATCGTGTCGTTCACGAAGGTGCCGGTCGGGTCGACCCGGTCGCGAATCGTCCACCAGTCGTGCCAGTGCGGATGTGCGGCGGCGAGTTCGTCGCCGCCGAAACCGTGCATCTTGCCCCAGTGCGGGCGTCCGTCGTAGCGACGGAACACCTCCTCGCAGGCATCGAAGTACGGCCGATCGTCGAACTCGATCAATCGGTGCACCGAGATGGTCGCCGTGTCGCGTCCGGAGGCGGGCGACAACCAGACATCGTCGGCCGCGACGGTGCGGTACTCGATCGGCATCTTCACCTCGGGGAACCGGGACGTGACCAGATCGCGGATCTCGTCGAGACACTCCAGCGACCGGTCGTAGGGCACGGCGAACTCCATCTCCGTGTGCACTCGCGGGCGGTGGTTGGGCAACACCTCGTAGTTCCAGCCGACCCGGGACCCCTCGTCGGCGAGCGGATAGTGCGCTGGTTCGTCGGTCCGGTCGATGATCTTCACGAACGCCCGATCCGACTGCGGGTACCAGAAGAACTCAGCGTGTCGGTGCTCGTGCACCAGGCGGTCGATGTCGGGCCGGAGTTCGTCGTAGGACGACGCGAACGCCGACTCGGCGAGCCGGAACGCGGGAACGACATCGAGATCGATCGCGACCACGACCCCGAAGGCGCCGAGCCCGAGCCGTGTCGCCTTCCACAACTCGGGATGTTCGTCGGCCGAGCAGTGCACGACGTCGCCGTCGGCGGTCACGATCGTCGAGCCGGCGACCCGGGTCGACAGACTGCCGAGTGTGCGACCGGTGCCGTGGGTTCCGGTGGCCGTCGCTCCGGCGATCGTCTGCCGATCGATGTCGCCCTGGTTGGGAATGGCGACACCGGCGTCGTGCAGCGGCCGGCCGAGCGCAGCGATCGTCGTGCCCCCGTACACGGTCGCCAGGAGGGCATCGGTGTCGACGCCGATCACGCCGCTCACTCCGGAGATGTCGATGATCACGTCGTCGGTCGGCACCAACGGGTAGTGCGAGTGCCCCGAGCCGGCGGTTCGGACGGTGCGTCCGGCCTGGGTGGCGTGGGCGACCGTGGCTGCGATCTCGTCGATGCTGCGGGCGAACCGCACCTCGGCGTGTTCGCTGCGCGAACGCCCGGACCAGTTCGACCACCCCGTCACGTCCGGAGCGTACCGAACCGTGGGGGAGCGGGTCGGATCAGCGCGAGCGGTCGCGCTGTGATTGCTCGCGGCGGGCGCGGGCCTCTTCCTGCTTCTGCTTCTTCAGCTCTTTGCGCTTCGCCTTGATCGCTTCGCGTTCGGCGTCGTCGACCTTCGGTTTGCGGATCATCGGCGAGATCTGCTTCTCCTCGGCCGGCGGCAGCTTGACGAGGTCGTCGTGCTTGAGCAGATCGCGGATGATCGACGAGGCGGGCGCCTCACCGGCGACCGTGGAGGCGAGCATGAGACGGGTGAGACCGAGCCCGTGTGTGTCGACGAGACCCGGGAGGACCTCGCGGAGCTGGTCGCTCGACGGATAGTCGGCGTTGTCGCCGAGCTGCTCGATGCAGTCGGCCAGACAGGCATCGGTGACGACCAGGGCGATGCTCTCCATCGTGCCGTCCATGCGACCGTGGGTGACGGCCTCGCGCACCGTGGCGGCGTCGGCTTCGCCCTTGACCAACTCGTCGAGTGCCGACCGGTGCTCGTCGCCGAGCGCGTCGATCGCCGCGGTGAGCTCCTCGTCGGTCGTGTTCGCGAAGGCGCGGTCGACGAGACCCAGCGCCTGGAGGCGGTTCTTGACCTGATTCACCCGCTCGACGTTATCGGCGCGGCTCGGGACTTCGGTCCCGACGTGCGGGCGGAGCTGGCACGGTCGTCGCGCCGCGGATACGATCCCACTGCAGATTCGCCACCTCGAAGGGATCCTCATGGCCACTGTCGAGCTCGACAGCATCAACAAGGTGTATGACAACGGCTTTCATGCCATTCACGATCTGGATCTCGAGATCCAGGACAAGGAGTTCTTGGTCCTGGTGGGTCCGTCGGGGTGTGGGAAGTCGACGGCGTTGCGGATGATCGCCGGGTTGGAGTCGATCACCGGTGGCGAGATGAAGATCGGCGATCGGGTGGTCAACGATGTCGAGCCGAAAGATCGCGACATCGCGATGGTGTTCCAGAACTACGCGCTGTATCCGCACATGTCGGTGTACGACAACATCGGGTTCGCGCTCAAGCTCGCCAAGGTGCCCAAGGAAGAGATCGATCAGCGGGTCCGCAAGGCCGCCGAGATCCTCGAGCTGACCCAGAATCTCGACCGCAAGCCCGGCCAGCTCTCGGGTGGTCAGCGCCAGCGTGTGGCGATGGGCCGTGCGATCGTGCGCCAGCCGGCTGCGTTCCTGATGGACGAGCCGTTGTCGAACCTGGACGCCAAGCTGCGTGTGCAGATGCGTGCCGAGATCGCGGCGCTGCAGCGCGAACTGGGTGTCACCACCGTCTACGTCACCCACGATCAGATCGAGGCGATGACGATGGGCGACCGCGTGGCGGTTCTGAAGGACGGCTATCTCCAGCAGGTCGACACCCCGCAGAATCTGTACGATCGCCCGGCGAATGTGTTCGTGGCGGCGTTCATCGGTTCGCCGTCGATGAACTTGTTCGAGGCAACGGTGTCGATCGAGGGTGATGGTGGTTCGATCCGGTTGGGTTCGCTGACGGTGCCGTTGAGTGCGTCGTCGTTGCAGCAGCGTCCGGGGTTGCGGAACTACGACGGCAAGAAGATCGTGTTGGGGATCCGTCCGGAGGATTACGAGGATGCGGAGTTCGACAAGGACGGGCATCCGACGATCCAGGCCAAGGTGACGTTGCTCGAGGCGTTGGGTTCGGAGATCATGGTGCACTTCGGGATCGATGCTCCGACGGTCGATTCGGGTGATCCCGACGCGGTCGACGAGACCGGTGGTGGTGCGAACGCGGTGGGTCGGTTCAATCCGCGGTCGCGGGTGCGGCCGGGTGAGATGGCGACGATCGCGGTCTCGACGGAGAATCTGCACTTCTTCGACTTCGAGACCCGCGAAGCCATCCACTGATCATCCGACCGACCGATCCGCACCGGATCGCTCCCCGGTAAGGTCCGGCGGATGCGCCGCGCCCTGACCATCGCCGCAGCGGCGGGCCTCGTGCTCGCCGCGTGCAGTGGCGACGACACCAACGACGACGCGGACGTCGGGTCCGACACGGTCTCGAGCAGTGTCCCGACCGAACCGGACACGACCGATCCGGACACGACCGAGTCCGACGACGGGTCCGACGCGACGACCGACGACACGACGACGAGTGACGGCACCGGTGTCCCGATCGGCGACGAGACGAATCCCCTGCCCGGGCTGCTCGACCCGTCGGACGATCCGATCCCCGACGACGACGACGTACTCACCGGCGAACTCGACAACGGGATCCGCTACTACGTCCGCGAGAACGACAACCCGGGCGCGAAGGCCGATCTTCGGCTGGCGGTACGTGCCGGTTCGGTCGACGAGTTCGGGCCGTCCACCGGCCTCGCGCACTTCGCCGAGCACATGCTCTTCAACGGGACCGAACAGTTCCCGGAGAACGAGTTGATCGATGTGCTGCGGAGTTTCGGCGCGTCGTTCGGCCCCGACATCAACGCGTACACGTCGTACGACGAGACCGTGTACTCACTCGTGGTGCCCAACGACGAGCAGACGGTCGAACTCGGACTCACGGTGCTCGACGAATGGCTCACCGCCGCCACGTTCGACCCCGACGAGGTGGTCGCCGAACGCGGCGTCGTGCTCGACGAGTGGCGCGTCCGGACGCAGACGTCGAACGGTCGCCTGTTCGAGGTGGCTGCCGACCTGTTTCTCGCCGGGACGCCGTACGAGGGCCGGATGCCGATCGGGACCGCCGACTCCATCTCGAACATGGAGGCGCCCGAACTGGTCGAGTACTACGACGCCTGGTACCGCCCCGACAACGTTGCCGTCGTCGTCGTCGGCGACATCGACCCCGACGAGATCGAGAACGATCTCGAGCGGATCTTCGGTGACGCTGCGCCTCGTTCGGCCGAGACGCCCGACCGGGCCGACCGGTCGTTCGACACCTTCGACGACGCCGACGTCCGGTTCCACCTCGACCCCGATCAGCGCACCGTCGACGTCGAGGTGACCCTGCCGCTCCCGGCGTTCGAGGCGGACGGCGAGGCGGCCCTGCGTGTCGACCTGATCGACGAGATGATCTTCGCGATCCTCGTGCAGCGACTCGATCGTGACGTCGCCGAGGGGTCGGCGCCGTTCGACGACGTCAGCCCGGGCACCAACAGCATCGTCTCCGGTCTCGACGCTCCGGCCCTCTACGCCTTCACCGACGCCGACCGGGCGACCGACACGTTGACGGCGTTGCTCGACGAGTACCAGCGCACGGCCGAGTTCGGCTTCACCCAGGACGAGCTCGACACCGCCCGCGACAACGTCGCCGCCTTCTTCCGCACCCGGTTCGACGGGCGCGACAGCACCCAGGACACCGTGTACGCCGACCAGTACGTC
>JBPEWX010000338.1:0-4213 GCA_052032235.1 Ilumatobacter sp.
CTCGTCGCACCGTCGCCGTCGTCACACCGCCGTCGCGGTGTCGTCGACCGAAGTAGGTTCGGCCGACATGACCTTCGAACTCGTGGTGATCGGTGGCGGCAACATGGGCGCCGCGCTCGTCGGCGGCCTCGTCGACGGCGGCGTGGTCGATCCCGGACAGCTCGCCGTCGTCGAACCCGTCGACGCTCGACGCTCCGAGCTCGCCGACCTGTTCCCCGACGTGACGATCCTCGCCGACGTGCCGTCGTGCCGCTCCGCTGTCCTCGCGGTGAAGCCGCAGACGGTCCCCGATGTCGCCGCGGTTGCAGCCGCGGCCGGCGCGACCCGTCTGCTGTCGGTCGCCGCCGGTGTGACGACCTCGGCCATCGCCGAGGCGGCGGGGGAGGGCGTCGCCGTGGTCAGGGCGATGCCCAACACCCCCGCACTCGTCGGCGAGGGTGTGTCGGCGATCGCCCCGGCCGCCGGTGCCGACGACGGCGATCTCGACTGGGCGGAACGGATCCTGGGATCGGTCGGGCTCGTCGTCCGGGTCGCCGAGGACCGGCTCGATGCGGTCACCGGTCTGACCGGGTCGGGCCCCGCGTACGTGTTCCTCGTGGCCGAGGCACTCGTCGATGCCGGGGTCCTGGCCGGCCTGCCCCGAACCGACGTCGAACCGATGGTCGCCCAGCTGTTGGTCGGCGCGGCGACGTTGCTCCGACGCGACGGTGACGCAGCCGCGCTCCGAGCCCGGGTGACCTCGCCCGGTGGGACCACCGCAGCGGGGCTGCGCGTGCTCGAGGAACGTGCGACGCGGTCGGCGCTGATCGACGCCGTCCAGGCGGCGGCGGAACGTAGTCGAGTCCTCGGGTCGTCATCGAACTGAAACTGACTTCGCGAACAAATTTCGGTGTGACGCTTTTCTCAGCGCAGGTTCTCCCCTACAGTGATCCTCGGTGAGCGCACCGGTCGCAAGACCGGCAGCGCCGAAGGGCCGGTGCCATCGGGGGGTTGGCACCGGCCCTTGACCGTTTTCCACGCTCCCGTGGCGATCTCCCACGTTGCGGTCGGCTGCCTCCCGCCGACCGGGCGGGGCAGCCCCTCCCGAACCCGCAGGCCGAATCGGTAGCGTCGAGCAGGTGACCGAGCCTCGCTACGACACCGTCTCGTTCCTCACCGACTACGGCACCGCCGATGAGTTCGTCGGGGTCGTCAAGGCCGTCATCCGCGACCTCGCCCCGCATTCGACCGTGCTCGACCTGACCCACGAGATCGCACCGTTCGACATCCGTGCCGGTGCGCTGGCGCTCGCGCGCTGCATCGGGTACGTGCCGGGCGGCGTCGTGCTCGCCGTCGTCGACCCGGGGGTGGCCACCGACCGTCGAGCGGTCGCGATCGAAGTCGCCGGTGGTGCCGGCGTCATCGTCGGCCCCGACAACGGGTTGCTCGCACCGGCCGTCGCCATGGCCGGCGGTGCCGATCGGGCGGTCGAGTTGACCAATCCCGAGTACCAGCTCGACGCGGCGGGGGCGACGTTCGCGGGGCGCGACGTGTTCGCCCCGGCTGCGGCGCATCTCTGCAACGGTGTCGACCTGTACGAACTCGGCACGCCGATCGACCCGTCGCTGCTGTTGCCCGGAACGATCCCGCTCCCTCGCGACGAGGGCGACGAACTGATCACCGAGGTGCTGTGGGTCGACCGGTTCGGCAACGCCCAACTCAACGTGGGGCCCGACGACCTGCCGGCCGGCTGGGGCTCGATGCTCGAGGTGTCGATCCCGAACCCGACCGACCCGTCCGACACGGCGACCCGGACCGCGACGCGTGCGACGAGCTTCGCCGAGCTGGCGGGCGGGGCGATCGGCTTGGTGCTCGACAGCTACGGCATGCTCGCCGTCGCGATGGACCAGCGGTCGGCCGCCGACGAACTCGGCGTCGGGGCGGGCGACCAGATCGTGCTCCGCGATCTCGGTGAGCCCGAACCCTCGGTCACACCCGTCGAGTTCGGACGACGCCCCCAGTAGGGTGACCGCATGCGCCCCGCCACCACGCTCACGCTCGGCCTGCTGCTCGCGGCCATCCTGATCGCGGGCGTCATCTCACTCGTCCGCCTCTGAGACGTCGAGCCCGGTCGCACCGTCGGCGCTGGTCCGCTCGGGCTATTCTGAACCGCCGAAGAGGGGGCTCGGATGAACCTGGCTGACATGATCGAGGGACACGTCGACGACCGCGTCGCGTTGATCTCCCGCAACCGCGAGACGACCTACGGCGAGCTGCGCGATCAGGTCGCTCGTCTGCGCGGTGGCCTGACGTCGGCCGGTGTCCGTCGCGGCGACCGGGTGGCGATCATGTGCGGCAACAACCGCTACTTCGTCATCACGTATCTGGCGACGGTCGGGATCGGCGCCGTCGCCGTCCCGCTCAACCCGTCGAGCCCGGCCCACGAACTCGAGGATCAGCTCGCCACCGTCGAGCCGACCACCGTCGTCGTCGGCCCCACCGCGATGGGTTCGTGGTCGCGGGTCGACCGAGCGATGGTGCCGAGCGTCGAGCGGGTCGTGATCGCCGAGGGCGAGGCCGACGGCGACGCCACCACGATCGCCGAGCTGCTCCGCGCCGATCCCGCTCCGATGGTCGACGTCGACCCCGACCATCTGGCGGTGCTCATCTTCACGAGCGGCACCGCCGGCCGGTCGAAGGCGGCGATGCTGAGCCACGGCAACCTCGCCGCCAACATCGAGCAGGGGAGCGCCGTCACCGACCGCACCCGTGCCGGCGACGTCGTGTACGCCGTGCTGCCGCTGTTCCACATCTTCGGGCTGAACGTCGCGTTGGGCGTGTCCCTGTCGGTCGGCGCCACCGTGTTGCTCGTGCAACGGTTCGACCCGGCGACCGCGGTCCAGTCGATCGTGCAGCGCCAGGTCACGGTGGTGCCGGGCGCTCCGCCGATGTGGATCGCGTTCAGCCACTTCGACGAGCTGCCTGCGGACGCGTTCGCGTCCGTGCGGCTCCCGCTGTCGGGCGCGTCCCGGCTGGCCCCCGCCGTCGCGGATCGGATGGAGGAGAAGTTCGGCCTGACGATCCTCGAGGGATACGGCCTGACCGAGGCGTCGCCCGTGGTGACGAACTCGATCGAGTCGGGTCGACGGGCGGGCTCGGTCGGTCGTGTGCTCGGCGGGCAGGAAGTCCGCCTCGTCGACGACGACGGCAACGACGTCCCGGTCGGCGACGCCGGTGAGATCTGGATCCAGGGCCCCAACGTGTTCCACGGCTACTGGAACGACCAGGAGGCGACCGATCGGGTGCTCGTCGACGGCTGGCTGCGGACCGGCGACGTCGGCGTGGTCGACGACGACGGATTCCTCTACCTCGTCGATCGAGCGAAGGATTTGATCATCGTGTCGGGCTTCAACGTGTTCCCGGCCGAGGTCGAAGAGGTGCTCACCAGTCATCCGGCCGTGGCCGAGGCCGGGGTGCTCGGCGTTCCCCACCCGCACGACGGTGAGGCCGTGAAGGCCTACGTGGTGCTGGCCGAGGGTGCGACGGCCGACGAGGACGAACTCGTCGAACATTGTCTCGACTACATGGCCCGCTACAAGTGCCCGAGCAAGATCGTGTTCGTCGACGAGCTGCCTCGCAACCCGGCCGGCAAGCTCATGCGGCGCGAGCTCGAAGGCACCATCCTCGCCTGACCCGCCCGGATCGGGCAGCGCGTCGTTCCCCGAACGAGCCCGCCGAGCGGGCGTCAGCTTGTGAATCTGTGCACATTGTTCGTAGGCTGTACGGACGATGCCCCCACATCGCTCACGACGCCGAATTCCCGAAGCGACGGTCGCCCGCCTGCCGGTGTACCTGCAGATCCTGGTCGACCAGGCCGAAGCCGGCGTCGCCAACATCTCCTCCGAAGGGCTCGCCGAACTGGCGGGGGTCAACGCCGCGAAGGTCCGCAAGGATCTCTCGTATCTCGGCAGCTACGGCACCCGCGGCGTCGGCTACGAGGTCGACTACCTCGTCTTCCAGATCCGCCGCGAGCTCGGCCTCGATCACGAGTGGCCGGTCGTGATCGTCGGGGCCGGCAACCTCGGCCAGGCGCTCGCCGGGTACGGCGGCTTCAGCGGTCGCGGCTTCCCGGTCGGCGGCATGGTCGACATCGATCCCGAGAAGGTCGACACGGTCGTCGGCGGCACCCGGGTGCGGCCGCTCTCCGAGCTCCCCAAGATCGTCCGATCGGGTG
>JBPEWX010000339.1:0-1507 GCA_052032235.1 Ilumatobacter sp.
CCGAAGCGCAAGCGGAGCCGAACCCAGGGGTTCGTCCGCTTCCTGCTGATCCTGGGCGTCGCCGCCGTGCTGGTGCTCGGATTCGCGATCATGGCCGCCTGGGCTCGTAGCGGCTACTACGTGGCGTTCGACGACCAGGATCGCGTCGTGATCTATCAGGGTCGCGAAGACGGCTTCCTGTGGTTCGAGCCGACGCCCGAGGCGTACGGCCAGTTCACGCGTGACGAACTCGACGACGAGTCGGTCGCACTGGTCGAGGACAACGTCCACTTCGAGTCGCAGGACAGCGCCGCCGACTTCGTCGCCCAGCGTCTGCATCCCCGCTCCGACCTCGACGAACGCAGCGAAGGGGGCCTCGGCGAGCCGGCCACGTCATCGACCGACAGCACCGTCGCCCCGCCTGCGACGTCGAGTCCGGGCGACGGCTGACGGAGCCGGCATGAGCGTTCGCACGGTCGTCCAGTACCGCCGGCAGACCGAACTCACCCTGATCGTGATGGCCGCGGCCATCATCGGCGTCGCCTACACGCTCGCGTCGCTCGGCGCGAACTCGGTGATCCCGGCCCGGATGGGTCCGTTCCTCGGACTCGTCCTGCTCCTCGTCGCCGTCGCCCACATCGCCGTGCGCAAGTTGGCGCGCGGCGCCGACGGCACCCTGCTTCCCCTCGCGTTCTTGCTCCACGGCGTCGGCTTCGTGATGATCACCCGGCTCGACGAGGAGCTGTCCGGGTTCCAGGCACTCTGGTCGCTGATCGCGATCGGCGCGTTCTGCGCCACGCTCCTGTTCGTCCAGCGAGCGATCGACCTCGCCCGCTACAAGTGGACCCTGTTCTTCGTCGGCGCCGGCATGCTGCTGCTCCCGATGCTCCCCGGGCTGGGGTACACGGCCGGCGGCGCCCGCATCTGGGTGAGCGTCGGACCGATCAACTTCCAGCCGGGCGAGTTCGCGAAGCTGGCGCTCGCCATCTTCTTCGCCGCCTACCTCGCCGACCGGCGCGAGCTCATCGCCGCCTCGACCTGGAAGGTCGGCCCGCTCCGCCTGCCCGAACCACAACACATCCTCCCGCTCGTCGTGGCGTGGGGCTTCGCGGTGCTGGTGATGGTCGGCCAGCGCGACCTCGGCTCGTCGCTGCTGTTCTTCACCCTGTTCGTGGTGATGCTGTGGGTCGCCACCGAACGCAACATCTACCTGATCCTCGGCATCGTCCTGTTCAGCGCGGCGGCGTATGTGGCGTGGCGGTTGTTCGACCACGTGCAGACCCGGGTCTCGATCTGGCTCGATCCGTGGGAGGACGAGTACGGCAGCGGCTTCCAGATCGTGCAGGCGCTCTACGGCATCGGTGACGGTGGCATCACCGGCACGGGTCTCGGCCGCGGTTCGCCCGACAAGGTGCCCCTCGCGCAGAACGACTTCATCTTCGCCGCCATCACCGAGGAGATGGGGTTGGTCGGGGCGACGTCGATCCTCATGGCGTACCTGCTCCTGATCGGTGCCGGCTTACGGATC
>JBPEWX010000034.1:0-9415 GCA_052032235.1 Ilumatobacter sp.
CTGATCGGTCGTCCGCTCGAACCGACGGGTGAGTGACGATGATGCGGCCGGTGGACGACATCGTCGCGGACTGCAGGTAAGATGGCGCTCGGTTCGTGGAAGGTCCACGGGCTGGAAAACCGAGCGATCAATGGGTTGGTTGCCGGTTGCCTGTTCCGCAGGCCCGTCCAGAGGCGACGGATGTGTTGCGGGATTGCCAACTGGGAACCGGCTCGATCGCTCCAGAGCGGCGCAAGCGATGCGCTCGCGCCGGAAAGGAGCCATTCAGTGGCTGACCCCATCCGCGTCTCCGGACCCATCTCGGGTACCGACAAGACGCTCACCTTCGAGACGGGCAAGTTCGCCCCGCAGAGCCAGGGCGCCGTCGTGGCGTCGATCGGCGGCACGAAGGTCCTCACCACCGCCAACGCCGCCAAGGACGTCCGTCCGGGCATGGATTTCTTCCCGTTGACGGTCGACGTCGAAGAGCGTGCCTACGCCGCCGGCAAGATCCCCGGTTCGTTCTTCCGTCGTGAAGGCCGCCCGACCGAGGAAGCGATCCTCACCTGCCGTCTCACCGACCGCCCGCTGCGCCCCTCGTTCCCCGAGGGCTTCCGCAACGAGACCCAGATCGTCACGACGGTCCTCGGCGCCGACCAGGAGAACCAGCACGACGTGCTGTCGATCAACGCCGCCTCGGCCGCGCTGATGATCTCGGGCATCCCGTTCGACGGTCCGCTCGGTTCGGTCCGCATGGCCTACACGACCGAAGGCACCTGGATCCCGCACCCGACGTACCAGGAAGTCGAAGACGGCACCTTCGAGATCGTCGTCGCCGGTCGTGAACTCGACAACGGCGACGTCGCCGTCATGATGGTCGAGGCCGGTGGCACCGAGAAGAGCTTCTACTACTACGAAGACGGCGCTCCGAAGGTCGACGAGGCAGTCCTCGCCGACGCCCTCGAGGCCTGCAAGGTCTGGATCAAGGAGTCGATCGCCCTCCAGCGTCAGCTGGTCGCCAGCGTCATCGCCACCAACGGTCCGATCGAGCCGATGTCGTTCAACGCCGCCGTCGACTACACCCCCGAGGTGTTCGCCGCGGTCGAGGGCCTCGTCACGGACGACGTCGCCGAAGCGGTCAAGATCGCCGGCAAGCACGAGCGCAACGCCGCCACCGACGCCGCCACCACCAAGGCGCTCGAGGCGCTCTGCGCCGAGGGTGCCGAGTTCGAGGGCCAGGAGAAGGCCGTCAAGGAAGCCGTCCGCAGCCTCACCAAGAAGCTGGTCCGCAAGCGGATCATCGACGAGGGCCTGCGCATCGACGGTCGTGGCACCGCCGATCTGCGTCCGGTCTCGGCCGAGGTCGGCGTGCTGCCGACCGCCCACGGCTCGGGCCTGTTCCAGCGTGGCGAGACCCAGGTGATGAACATCCTCACCATGGCCATGCCTCGCATGAACCAGATGATCGACTCGCTCTCGCCCTACGACGAGAAGCGCTACCTGCACCACTACAACATGCCGCCGTGGGCCAACGGTGAGACCGGCCGTGTCGGTTCGCCGAAGCGTCGCGAGATCGGCCACGGTGCGCTCGCCGCCCGTGCGGTCCTGCCGGTCGTCCCGACCCAGGAAGACTTCGCCTACACGCTCCGTCTCGTGTCGGAAGTGATGTCGTCGAACGGTTCGACGTCGATGGCGTCGGTCTGCTCGTCGAGCCTCTCGCTCATGGACGCCGGTGTGCCCACCCGTGGCGCCGTCGCCGGTATCGCGATGGGCCTCATCAAGGAAGGCGACCAGTACGTCACCCTGACCGACATCCTCGGCGCCGAGGACGCGTTCGGTGACATGGACTTCAAGGTCGCCGGCACCGCCGACGCGATCACCGCGCTCCAGCTCGACACCAAGATCGACGGCATCCCCGCCGACGTCCTGAAGGCTGCGCTGGAGCAGGCCAAGGTCGCCCGCACCGAGATCCTCGAGGTCATGAACGCCGCCATCGCCGCCCCGCGCGACGAGGTCGCCGACACGGCACCGAAGATCAAGACGATCACCATCCCGATGGACAAGATCGGTGAGGTCATCGGTCCCAAGGGCAAGGTCATCAACACGATCCAGCAGGAGACCGGTGCCGACATCAGCGTCGACGACGACGGTGCTCAGGGCTTCGTGACCATCGGCGCCGTCGAGGCGTGGCGGATGGAAGAGGCGATGACCCAGATCATGAACATCGTCGACCCGCCGAAGGCCGAGATCGGCAAGACCTACATGGGTCGTGTCGTGAACATCACCAAGTTCGGTGCGTTCGTCAACATCCTCCCGGGTCGTGACGGCCTCGTGCACATCTCGAAGCTCGGTGGCGGCAAGCGCATCAAGTCGGTCGAGGACGTGCTCGAGCTCGGCCAGGAGATCGAAGTCGTCGTCGAGGAGATCGACGACCGCGGCAAGGTCAGCCTGACCCCGGCCGGTGCCGTCGAGGCCCCGAGCGGCAACGGCGACGGTGGCTCGGACGACGACTCGAGCGACAACTCGGGCAACAACGGTTCGTCCGACGACGTCGAGACCGTCTCGTTCGAGGAGAGCTTCGACGCCGAGCTCGCCGACGAGCTCGGTGACCTCGGTCCGGCGGGCGAGAAGCCCCGCAGCGACCGCGGCGATCGCGGCGGCCGTGGCCGTCGCCGTCACCGCTGATCGTCCCTGACGACCTGACATCCTGATCGACGCCCGGACGGTTCGCCGTCCGGGCGTCGTCGCGCCCGGGCGGGTACCGTGCACTCCATGATGCGAGTCGGTGTGCACGGAGCGGTCGGGCGGATGGGAACGGCGGCGTGTGACGCCGTGGCCGGGGCGGACGACCTCGACCTCGTCGCCGCTGTCGACCGGGCGGCACCGGGCGAGGAGCGCGGCGGGATCGCCGTGTCGGGCGAACTGAAGGCGTTCGTCGACGCGGCTTGCGACGTCGTGGTCGACTTCACCGTGGCCGATGCCGCTCGTGTCGCCCTGCCGTGGCTGGCGATGCACGGCATCCACGCCGTGACCGGAACGACCGGCTGGTCCGACGCCGATCTCGACGAGTTGCGGTCCGCGTTCGGCGACGGTCCGGCGCATTGTCTGATCGCGCCGAACTTCGCCATCAGCGCGGTGTTGATGATGCGCTTCGCCGAGCTGGCGGCTCCGCACTTCGACACCGCCGAGATCATCGAATACCACCACGACCGTAAGGTCGACGCCCCCTCGGGGACGGCGACGGTGACCGCCGACCGGATCGCCGCCGCCCGTGGCGACGCCCCGTGGAACCCCGATCCGACCGAGCACGAGGTCTACCCGGGGGCGCGCGGGGGAGCGGGGCCGGGCGGCATCCGGGTGCACGGCGTGCGCATGCACGGCATGGTCGCCCACCAGGACGTCATCTTCGGTGCCGAAGGGCAGTCGCTCACGATCCGCCAGGACAGCTACGACCGCAGCAGCTTCATGCCGGGCGTGCTGCTCGCCTGCCGTCGGATCGCCGATCACCCCGGCGTGGTCATCGGGCTCGACACCTACCTCGGCGTCTGAGGCCCGACCGCGTATCAGGAACGCCCTGCCGCCATCTGTGCGACATGGGTCGAGTGGCGGCGATCGCAGGAATCACACTGGTGCTGGCAGCGGTCGACGTTGTCGAGTCGGTGCTGGCGAAGGAATGGTCGGAGCGTCGCTCGCTGTGGATGCTCGCCGGCGGCGTGGTCGCCGCCGTGACGCTCTTCGCCCTGTTCAGCGTGGCCGTGCGGTACACCGAGATGTCGACGGTGACGCTGGGGTGGATCGTGGTGATGCAGGTCGGACTGATGGTGACCGAGCGGGTCCGCTACGGCGTCGACCACGGACTCGACCGGTGGGCCGCTGTCGCGGGCATGGTGGCACTGCAGGCCTACCTGCTCGTCGCCGGCGCTCAACCCACCGACGCTTGACCCGCCCCTGCCCCCGGACTCCTGGTGGATTAAATCGCCTGGGTGTCCACGGGTGGACGCCTGGTGGATTGAATCGCCCTCGGGTCCGGGCTCCGGGGTGGCTGGTGAGCGTGGTGCAGTGGGCCGGGGAAGAAATCCGGAGAAAATTCGGGAATCGTGTATCAGGGGGTCCCGGGGTGCCTCTGTGGGGGTGCACATGCGGGAACCATGGCCGCAAGGGTCGGGGCGCTCCGGGCGGGGGCGCCCCGACCAGCGGACGGGCTGGTCGGGTGAGTCGGCGGGAGTCGCCCGACCAGCAGCGGGCTCGGACGGGCCGAGCGAGCGGGCTCGGCTCAGCCGAGCGCAGCGAGGGCGGCGTCGTAGTCGGGCTCGTCGGCGATCTCACCGACCAGCTGGGTGTAGGCCACGTCGCCGTTCTCGTCGACCACCACGACCGCACGTGCCATCACACCGGCGAGCGGGCCCTCGGTGAGGCGGACGCCGTACTGCTCGGCGAAGTCGCTGCGGAAACCCGAACCGGTCTTGACGTTCTCGATGCCTTCGGCCCCGCAGAACCGACCGGCGGCGAACGGCAGGTCTTCGGAGACGCACAGCACGACGGTGTCGTCGAGGCCGGCCGCCTTCTCGTTGAACTGGCGCACGCTCTGCGCGCAGGTCGGGGTGTCGATGCTCGGGAAGATGTTGAGGACGACCTTCTTGCCGGCGAGGTCACCGCTCGAGATCTCGGACAGGTCGCTGCCGACCAGGCTGAACGACGGCGCCGACGAACCGACTGCCGGCAGTTCGCCGCTGGTGTTGAAGGGGTTACCGCGAAGGGTCACTTGTGCCATGCGGGCATTGTGGCACGCAGGCAACCTCGCCGGGTTCGTCAGAGTTCGAACCGGCGGCCCCGCCACAGGTTGAGCGCCACCGTGGCGGCGGTCAGGCCGATGGCGATCACGAGTGCCGGTGTCTGGTACCGGTTCAGGAAGTCGAGGACGGTGTCGATCTCGTCGTCGGCGATCTGAGCGACCCACCACCAGAGCAAGAGCCGCAGGACGATGCCGACGGTGACCAGGAACACGAGGCGGGGGATCTTCGTCTTGACGATGCCGGTGATCGCGGCGACGAGATTCGACCCGGTGAAGAACGGGACGACGACCCACTCCGCCTTGTGGAACATCCGGATCATCTGGTTCATCTGGTCGCGTTGCACGCCCATGAAGCGGCCCATCCACACCAGCACCTTCGTGCCGTACGCGCGGCCGATCAGGTGACAGACGGCGTAGGCGAGGCCGAGTCGGAGCCCGGCGATGACGCCGTACGACACCCACGAGATGTCGGACCCGAGCGCGAGCAGCAGGTGGCGAACCCGACTGTGCAGCATCAACAACCCCTCGGGGTTGTCGTTCGCCCAGCTCGGAGCGACGGCCGTGCCGATGTAGCCGAGGATCACGAGGACGACCCAGGCGCCGACGGCGACCGGTCCCCACCAGGGGACGGGTTCGTCGGGCGCCTCGAGTGGCGCGGTCTCGGCCTCGGTCATCGTCACGACGCTACCGCTCGCACCGGCGGTGTCGTTCGACACGCAGGGGGCTTCGAAGCATGACTACCGTTCCCGTCATGCAGGGGTTGATGCAAGACGTTCCGTTGACGATCACGCACTTGTTCGATCGTGCCGAGCAGTACCACCGGCACAAGGAGATCGTGACGGCGACCGGATCGGGTCGAGAACGCGTCACCTACGGCGACTGGGCCGAGCGCACCCGCCGGCTCGGCGGCGTCCTCGACGACCTCGGCATCACCGACGACGGCCGGGTGGCCACCTTTGCGTGGAACACGGCTCGCCACCTCGAGCTCTACTTCGCTGCGCCGTGCACCGGTCGGGTGCTCCACACCCTCAACATCCGCCTGTTCCCCGAGCAGTTGACCTACATCGTGAACCACGCCGACGACGAGGTGATCTTCGTCGACCGGTCGCTGCTCGGCCTGCTGGCGCCGCTGCTCCCGACCTTCGAGCGGTTGAAGCACCTGGTGCTGATGGACGACGGCGTGGGCGACATCCCCGACGATCTGAACGGTCACGAGTTGCTCGACTACGAGCAGCTGCTCGCCGCTGCGTCGCCGGTCGAGTTCTCGGTCGACGACGAGCATCGTGCGGCGAGCATGTGCTACACGAGCGGCACCACCGGCAACCCGAAGGGCGTGCTCTACAGCCATCGCAGCACCTTTCTCCACACGATGGGTGCGATGACCGCCGATTCGCTCGGCGCGCGCGAGTCCGACGTGATCCTGCCGGTCGTGCCGATGTTCCACGCCAACGCGTGGGGGCTCGCCCATGCCGGCGTCGCCGCCGGTTCGACGCTCGTCATGCCGGGCCCCGACCTGTCCGGCCCGGCGATCGCCGATCTCGTCGTCGACGAGAAGGTCACCGTCGCCGCCGGCGTGCCGACCATCTGGATGCAGGTGCTGCCCGAGCTGAAGGGCCGCGACACGTCGTCGTTGCGGGCGATCCCGTGCGGTGGTTCGGCGGTGCCGAAGGCGCTGTCGGAGGCGTATCGCGAGCAGCTCGGCAAGCCGATCCTGCAGGCGTGGGGCATGACCGAAACGAGTCCGATCGCCGCGGTGTGTCAGCTCGACGCCGACGAACTGTCGCTGCCGGTGGAGGAGCAGGCCGAGCTGCGCACCATGGTCGGGCGCATCAACTTCGGTGTCGAGATGCGGGTCGTCGACCCCGACACCCAGGAGCCGGTGCCGTGGGACGCCGAGAGTTCGGGCGAACTCCAGTGCCGAGGCAACTGGATCGCCGCGACCTACTACAACGACGAACGAGCCGGCGACAGCTTCACCGCCGACGGCTGGCTCCGGACCGGCGACGTCGCCTCCGTCGACCAGCGCGGCCGGATCCGACTCGTCGACCGGACGAAGGACCTGATCAAGTCGGGCGGCGAGTGGATCTCGTCGGTGGAGCTCGAGAACGAGCTGATGGCGCACCCGAAGATCGCCGAGGCCGCAGTCATCGGTGTGCCCCACGCCCGCTGGTCGGAGCGGCCGCTCGCCTGCGTCGTGGTGGCGCCGGGGGAGGAGGTCACCAAGGACGAGGTGATCGAGTACCTCGCCGACAAGGTCGCCAAGTGGCAGCTCCCCGACGACGTCGTCTTCATCGACGAGGTGCCCAAGACCAGCGTCGGCAAGTTCTCGAAGAAGACGCTGCGCGACCGGTTCGGCGCCTACATCCTCCCTGGTCAATAACGAAGTTTTCGGAATAACGCATGTGTGACGTGCAACACACGCGTTCTCGTTGCCAGTATGTGCCGCCGTGAGAACAACGTTTTTCGGGAAGGCTGCCCTCGTCGCTGCCGCGATGCCCCTCGTGCTCGCTGCGTGCGGTGACGACGCGAACGACGCCGGGGTCGCCGCACGACAGCTCGAAGCGCGCTTCGCCGCCGCGCAAGCCGAGCCGGCGGACGAGTCGGCGGACCAGCCAGGAGATGCGGCGACGGAGTCCGCTGGCGAGGTCGACACCGACACCGCCACCGAGTCGATCGACGCCGCCGACGTCGAGGAGACCGCCGCGCCGGCCACCACCGTCCCGGCCGTCGAGCCGACCGGCGTGCTCGTGCCCGTCATCGGGCTCGACAACTCGTTCCGACCGCAGGTCGTCGAGGTGAACGTCGGGGACGAGGTCGTCTGGGAGAACCGGGGCATCAACGAACACGACGTCCTCTTCGTCCAGGACAGCGCCGCACCGTTCGGCGTCGAAGTCGCCGACTTCCAACCCGGCGACTTCTACTCGCACGTGTTCACCGAGCCCGGCGAGTTCCGTTACTACTGTTCGATCCACGGCAACGAGACCGTGGGCATGGTCGGCACCGTCATCGTGACGGGCTGAACACGATCCATCCACCCGAGGAGGACCCTTGAAGAAACTCGCGACACTGGCTGTGTGTGGGGGCTTGCTGATGGCGAGTTGCGGCAGCGACGGCGAATCGACCGACGACTCGCCCGCCGCCACCGAGGCCGACACCACCGACGCGCCGGCCGACACGACGGAGGCCCCGGCGACGACCGTCGCCGAGACCACGCCGGACACGACCGAGGGTTCCGCCGACACCACGTCGGCACCCGAAACGACCGCTGCGGCGGGCGACGACGACGGCGTCTACTGGGTCCCGACCGAATACGAGACGATCCAGGCCGCCGTCGACGCGGCACAACCCGGCGAGCTCGTGATGATCGAGCCCGGCACCTACGTCGAAGCCGTCGACGTCTCGACCGACCAACTGACGATCCGTGGCGTCGACCGCGACACCGTCGTGCTCGACGGCCAGCTCCAGCTCGACAACGGCATCCGCGTGCTCGGTGCCGACGGCGTCGCCGTCGAGAACCTGACGACCGTCAACTACACGAACAACGGCCTGTTCTGGGTGTCGTCCGAGGGCTACCGCGCCTCGTACATCACCACCTACCGCACCGGTGACTACGGCATCTACGCCTTCGACTCGGTGAAGGGCCAGATCGAGTACTCGCACACGATCGGCAGCCGTGACGCCGGCATCTACATCGGCCAGTGCTACCCGTGCGACGCGGTCATCACCGACGTCATCTCGTCGAACAACGGTCTCGGCTACTCGGGTACCAACTCGGGCGGCAACCTGCTCATCGTCAACTCGACGTGGCACAACAACCGTGCGGGCATCGTCCCGAACTCGGGCAGCTACGAGCTCTGCTACCCCGAACGCGAGACGACGATCGTCGGCAACCTGGTGTACGACAACAACCAGGGCGACACTCCGGCGATCGACACCGCCCTGCTCGCCCAGGGCAACGGCATCCTCATCGCCGGCGGCATCGGCAACGTGATCGAGCGCAACCGCGTCGACGACCACTTCCGCACCGGCATCGGCCTGGTGCCGTACCTCGAGGAGACGCCGAACGACGATCTCCCCACCGAGGACGAGTGGGACATGCCGTGTGAGCAGCAGAAGAACGAGCCGATCAACATCCCCGAAGGCGATCTGCTGTGGGACAGCTACGACAACGTCGTCGTCGACAACGTCGTGACCAACAGCGGCGAGGCCGACCTGGCGCTCGCGTCTGCCGGTGGCGACATCTCGACGTTCCGCAACTGCTTCTCCGGCAACGAGCACACCCTGACCGCGCCGACCGACCTCGAGACCCTCGCCCCGTGCGACGGTGAGGGATCGGGCGACTGGGCCGCCGGCGACCTCGCCGTCGCCCGCTGGCTCGCCGAGCAGGCCGACCTGCCGGGCGAGGTGCCGTGGCAGGAAGCGCCGCTGCCCGAACTCGGCGAGCACGAGAACATGCCCGACGCCGAGACGGCTCCGCCCGCTCCGGCCACCGACGTTCCCTTCACCGTCGACCTCGATGCGATCACCGTTCCGGATCTCCCGAACGGCTGATCGTCCCGCACGAGCCGTCGCTGCCGTCGCCGTCGTGACGGCGGTGGCGGTGCTCGCCGGTTGCGGTTCGTCCGACCCCGAACTCGCGGGGTC
>JBPEWX010000340.1:0-1556 GCA_052032235.1 Ilumatobacter sp.
GACGACGCCGCCGACGACCGATGGTCCGGCCGACGGCATCGTCGTCGACACCGGCGCGATCCCGGGGCAATGGGTCGACACCGTCGTGACCCAGACGACCAGCCCGACGATCACCACGACACCGTCGGCCACCGTGCCGTCGTCGTCTGCCACGTCGACCACCCAGCCACCGGCGGCGGGCGGCGCAGCACCGAACACCACCCTGGCACCGATCGCACCGACCGCGCCGACGACACCGACCACCGTCGTCACGTCACCACCGACGACCCTGCTGCCGTCACTCGAGGTTCCGTCGATCGGCACCCCGCAGGTCACCACTCCCCCGCTCACGGTGCCGTCGCTGTCGACACCGATCCTGACGACACCGGAGCTGACCGTGCCGTCGCTCACCGTGCCGGCCGTGACGACACCGCCGATCACGACACCCGCCGTCACCGTGCCGCCCGACCTCACGATCGACCTGTCGCTCGGCGGGCTCCTCGGCTGACACCGACGTCCTACGATCGGCGACATGGCGAAACCGAAGGGGCGGGCGTACGTCGACGACGTCCCCGAGGAACTGGAGGACCGGCTGCGGGCGATCGGCGAGACGTTGCCCGACGCGTACGAGGAGCGGGCTTGGGTCGGGGTGCGGTGGCGTGTCCGCAAGCAGACGTTCGCGCAGCTGCTGGCGATCGACGACGAAGGCGAGCCGCGTCGGGTCGTGCTGACGTTCCGGTCGCAGGGCGAGGAGCTCGAGGTGTTGAAGAACGCCGGCCATCCGTTCTTCCTGCTCGGCTGGGGCCGCGACGCGATGGGGATGGTGATCGACGACGACACCGATTGGGACGAGGTCGCCGAACTCGTCACCGAGAGCTACTGCACGAGAGCGCCGAAGAAGCTCATCGCCCTCCTCGACCGCCCACCCGACCCCTAGGATCAGATCGAGTCACGTCTCGTCGCCGCGAACGAGCGCGACGAGCCGTTCGATGCGGTGGTCGCCCCCACCGAGGTAGGTGGCGAGCACGCCGATCACCCGCTCGACGTCGAGGCTGCCGGCCTCGTGCATCTCGGCGAGGTCGACCCAGTCCTTCGGGCGGTCGAAGAACGCCTTGAAAACGGCGAGGTCGGAACAGTCGAGGAACGGCACCTCACGTCCGGCGAACGGTTCGACTCGGGATCGGGACGCTGCTCGTTCGTGGAACTCCGTGGTGTTGAAGAAGACATCGACCGGAATCTCGCCCCACCACAGACGGGTCTGGCCGTCGGCGTCGATCTCCCGGCGTTGCGCCGGCGCGATCTCGATTCCGTCGGGGAGCGCCGCTTCGACTCGGTCGAGGTCGTCGGTGGGCAGGAACAGGTTGACGTCGATGTCGATCGTGCCGCGCGCCTGCTGCGTGCACCACGCGAGCGCGAGCGCTCCGCCGAACGCGTGCGGGATGTCGGCGTCGGTGAGCCGTTCGTCGAGTTCGACGATGCGTCCGACGAGGTCGATCACGAGGCTCGTCCGAAGACGGGGAGGTCGAGTCGGCGGCGATGTCGTGCCGGGAACTGGCCTGCGAGCCGGAGGACCGCTT
>JBPEWX010000341.1:0-2757 GCA_052032235.1 Ilumatobacter sp.
CACTGCCGCCGACCACGACCAGCACCACCACCAGCACCACCACCACGACCACGACGACGACCAGCACCACCACGACGCTGCCCGCGGAGCCGGGGTGGATCGTCACGCTCGGCGACTCGGCGATCTCGGGTGAGGCCGGGCGGTGGGCCGGCAACACCAACATGAGCTCGTGGCGCCACGACACCGGCGCCGACGCCTACTACGACAACGCGACCAACACCGCCGAGACGATCGCCGGCTGCCACCGCTCGAAGTCGGCAGAGGCTCACATCGGTGGCGGGATCAACTCGCTCAACCTCGCCTGCTCGGGCGCACGCACGTACACCCAGACCGGCGGCGACTTCAAGCCCGGCCTCGACTGGTACACCGGCCCCGAGGGGGTCAGCCAGGTCGTGGCGCTCGAAGCGTTCGCCGCCGACAACGACGTCGACGCCGTCACGATCCTGATCGGCGCCAACAACTTCGGGTTCGCCGACATCGTCCAACAGTGCGTCACCAACTGGCTGACGTCACCGTCGTGGTGGAAGAACTACTGCTCGGACGACTCGTCGATCACGAGCCGCTTCACCTCGTCGGCCGTCGCCGCCCGCACGGACGAGGTCGCCGGCGCGATCGACAACGTCGCCCAGGCGATGTCGAACGCCGGGTACACCGCCGACGACTACACGATCATCATCCAGACGTACTGGTCGCCGATCCCGCGCGGCAACGGCTTCCGGTACAGCGAGAGCGGTTGGTCCCGTCAGGACACCGGTGGGTGCGGCGTGTGGAATCGTGATGCCGACTGGGCGAACGACGTCGCCGTCGTCAACATGAACAAGGCACTCACCGACGGCGTCGTCCAGAGCGGCGTCGACAACTACGTGATCCTCGACATGGCCCAGTCGATGAACGGCCATCGCCTGTGCGAGAACACCGTCGGTCTGCTCGAAGAGGTCGGACTGTCGACCTGGCAGGACGCCGGTGCCGCCGATCTCACGGAGTGGGTCGCCCAGATCCGCACGGTGTCCGCCGTGTTCGGCCCCTACGAGGTGCAGGAGAGCATCCACTCCAGTTACTGGGGACAGCTCGCCATGCGGAACTGTCTGCGTCAGGCGTACAACGACGGCGCACCGCAGGGCGGCACGTGTACGAGCTCCGGCGGCGTCAACGCACTCGGCGAGCCGAACATGGCCCTGAACTGACCGGCGGGAACCGACCGGCCGGAACTGACCGGCGAGAACGGACGGGCCGGCTGCGTCAGGTGACGCGGTCGCGCTCGAGCCGTCGGAGCCGGGCTTCGCGCCGTCGCGCTTTCTTGCGGCGGGCGAGCGCCACGAACACGATGAATGCGGTGGCCATCACCACCCAGACGACGAGCAGGATCAGGGAGATCGTGGCCAGCGGACCGGCCCATGCCGTGCCGCCGCTCGCCGGCACCTGGACCGTCTGCACGTAGAGGTTGGTGCTCGAACCGTCGAGCGGTGCCTGCCATTCGATGACGCCGTCGACCTCGGTCCCTTCCTCGGCGGACACCAGCTCGCCCGGCAGCGACACCCGATAGGTGAACGACATGGCGTCGGACGGCGCCAGTCCGCTCGCCGCGATCTGTTCCTCGAACGGCAACCCGCCGACGGTGTCGATCAGTTCGGCATCGGCGAAGCTCGCGAACCCGTCGTCGAGCTGCATGACGCCGTTGATCGCGTTGGTCGTCTGTTCGGTCTCGGGATCGGTGGTCCGAGCGGCCGCCATCCGGGTCAGCGGCGGCCCGATGCTGTTGAGGACGTTCGCCAGCTCCTCCGCCGAACCGACGTCGTGGGTGAGCACGAGTTCGAGGCCGCCGTCGTCGGTCTCGGTCGGCCCGTCGACCACCCACCCGTTGTCGATCGCGTCGTCGAGGCGGAGGTCGTCGACCAGGTCGGGGACCTGCGCGACGAGTTCGGCGTCGGCGACCGCAGTGACCGTCACGGTGCCGGTGCCGTCGGGTTCGATCGCGACGTCGACGGTCACGTCGAGGCGGCACGCGCTGAGCGCGACCACACAGGCGACGAGCAACAACAGACGGCGGACCACGACGCCCAATCTTCGCAGCCCCGCCGGCCGATCCGGTGCCACCCGGTCGAAAAAGCCGACCGGGTCCGAGGAAGGCCGCAGGGGCCGGGCCGCCGACCCGAAAAACGGGCGAGCCGTTCGCTCGGACGTGGGACACTCGGGGGATGGGGGCCTTCACGTACGGGACCGACACGATCACGATCGGCGACACCGGCAACATCGTGCTCGAACGCCTCCCCATCCAGGCCGGCGACTGCGAGGAGTTCCGCCTCCACCGGAAGGTCACCTACGCGACGACGCTCGCCGACGGCACCCCGTTCGTCGCCACCGTGCCGCCCGCGCACGAACCCGACTGGGTCACCGACCTCGCGTCCGTGCCCCAGCTCCTCACCTGGCTGGTGCCCACCTCGGGAAAGCATCTGCCGGCAGCGCTCGTGCACGACGCGCTCGTCGACGACCCGGCCATCGACCGGTACCACGCCGACGAACTCTTCCGGGACGGGATGGGCGATCTCGAGGTCGGCTTCATCCGCCGGTGGTTGATGTGGACCGCGGTGACGCTCGAGACGATCCGGCGCCGTGCCGGACTCGGCACCAAGATCCGCACGTTCGGGTCACTGCTGCTCATCGTCCTGCTCGGTGCGGCCGCGACGGTGAATCTGGCGACCGACCTCACGGTGCTGCCGTGGATGGGGAGCGAGCGCGGGGTCGGCGGCTTCTTCGTCG
>JBPEWX010000342.1:0-2153 GCA_052032235.1 Ilumatobacter sp.
GCGGCTCCGCCCGGGCAAGGCGCACCGGAACGAGGTGCTGCAGGAGCTGCCCGAAGAGCAGCGCCCGATCGCCGAGCTGGCACTGCAGGGCATGCCCGCCGTACGCCAACGCCTTCGCGAGGAGAACGAGCGAGCCACCAAGGACGGCCGCGCCCCCATGCCGGAAGCGTCGGTGCTGAAGCTCGCCGAAGAGCTGCTCCCCCGCCTGCGCGTCGCCGAATGGCTCGACCGTGCCGAGGCCGCCCAACGACAGATGGCCGAACTCGACCTCCGCGACCTCCGCAGCGTCGTCGCGGCCGCCAACGACCCGATGGTCGCCCGGGACGAATCGACCAAGACCCTGATCGACGAGATGCGGGCCGCCCTCGTCACGAAGCAGGAGCAAGAACTCCAGCTCTGGTTCGGCGATGTCGACGCCGCACTCGCCGTCGGGCGCGTCGTGCGGGCCCTCCGCCTCTCGTCGCAGCCGCCCAAGGCGGGTGTCGTGTTCCCGACCGAGATCTCACAGCGTCTGGTCGACAGCACGAATGCATCACTGGCACCGATGGACAGCCCCGACCGGTGGATCGCCATGCTCGAGGCCGCTGCGTTCTCGCCGATCCGGAGCCAGGTCCGCCCGGCTCGCAAGCCCGACACCGTGAACGACGATCTGTTGGCCACGGTCAAGCGGCTCGCGCCGGCGCTGCCGCAGGTCGCCGAACTGTTCGAGATCGAGGTCGACCCCAACGCCCCGATGCCGAAGCCACTGCGCCCCGGCCCGAACCGCAAGGGCAAGAAGCAGGCGGCCAAGCAGTCGGCTCGTCCCCCGAAGCAGTCCGCCAAGGGTGATCAGCCGAAGGGTCGGGCACCGAAGGCCGATCAGGACGCCGGGGAGACTGCCGAGCGGGTTGCTCCCGAAGCCGAACAGCCCGAGAACGACACGCCCGCCTCGGCGGACGCCCCGGCTCCCGACGCACCCACCGAGGCTCCGACTCCCGACGAGTCCACCGCCGACGCTCCCACGGCCGAGGAGCCGAGCGAGCGCTGACGCTCCGGTTGGGCTCGCCCGACCGCTGCTCAATACGATCGTCGCCCATGAGCGACGTCGTCACTTTCGAGGCCCGTGAGCGGGTCGGCATCATCACCCTCAACCGTCCCGAGGCCCGCAACGCCGTCAACGGCGATGTGGCCCGTGGGGTCGAGGCCGCGATCGACCAGCTGGAGGACGACGACTCGCTCTGGGTCGGCATCATCACCGCCAACACCGAGGGTCAGGAGCGCCCGGTGTTCTGCGCCGGCGCCGACCTGAAGGCGATCAACAGCGGCCAGGCGGGCGATCTCGCCACGGCCAAGGGTGGCTTCGGCGGCTTCGTCTACCGCGAGCGCAAGAAGCCGATCATCGTCGCGGTCGACGGGCTCGCCACGGCCGGCGGTTGCGAGATCGTCCTGGCGGCCGACCTGGTCGTCGCCAGTGAGCGTTCGGCGTTCGGGCTCGCCGAAGCCAAGCGCAATCTGGTCGCCGGTGCGGGCGGGTTGTTCCGCCTGCCGCGAGCGATCGGGCAGGCGGCGGCGATGGAGGCCATTCTCACGGGCGAGCCGATCCCCGCCCAGCGTGCGTACGACCTCGGCCTCGTGTCCCGGCTCACACCGGCAGGCGAGGCGCTGGCGGAAGCCGAGCGGCTCGCCGGCCAGATCACGGCGTGCGCTCCCCTCGCCGTCTGGGAGTCCCGCAAGGTCGTGCTCGCCGCCTTCACCAAGGACGACGACGAGCTGATCGACATGACCAACAAGGCGTTCGGCGTGGTCCTCGGCTCCGAGGACACCAAGGAGGGCCTCGAGGCCTTCATCGAGAAGCGCCAGCCGAACTGGCAGGGTCGCTGACGCTCAGGCGTCGTCGCCGATCGCGGCCGAGAGGGTGATCCGCTTGGCCGTGATCGCGGCCCGTTCGTAGAGGTTCTTCGTGTCACGGTCGCCGGGCAGCGCTTCGGCTTCGATGCGCGTCGCACCTCGAGCGGCGCCGCGTTCGATCGCCGCCGCCAACAAGGCGTCGCCGAAGCCCACCTCGCGAGCACCGGGATGCACGAACACGTCGTCGACGTAGAGCACGCCCTCGTCGACATGGAAACGCAGATAACCGACGCCCACGTCGTCGATCACGCCGACGACGACGTCGC
>JBPEWX010000343.1:0-2044 GCA_052032235.1 Ilumatobacter sp.
TCGACGTCGTCGGAGGAGCGTTCGACATGATCGTGATCGACGGCCGAGCACGGGAGGCCTGTCTCGCAGCGGCCCTCCCGCACCTCGCCCACGACGGGATCATCGTGTTCGACAACACCCACCGGCGCCGGTATCGCGAAGCGATCGACGCAGCGGACGTCGCCGCCGATCGGTATCGCGGCCTGACCCCGACGCTGCCGTACCCCGACGAGACGTCGCTGGTGCGCCTTCGGCGCGACGAGCGCGCGTAGGGTGACCGCCGACATGGGCCTGAAGCTGGTCATCCAGATCCCGTGCCTCGACGAAGAGGCGACGCTGCCCGCGACCCTGGCCGACCTGCCGCGTGAGGTGCCGGGTGTCGACGTGGTCGAGTGGTTGGTGATCGATGACGGCAGCACCGACCGCACCGTCGAGGTCGCACGCGAGCTCGGCGTCGATCACGTCGTGTCGCATCGCGGGAACCGAGGTCTCGCCGCCGCGTTCCTGACCGGGCTCGACGCAGCGTTGGCGGCCGGTGCCGACATCGTGGTGAACACCGACGCCGACAACCAGTACGACGGATCGTGCATCCCCGAGTTGATCCAGCCGATCATCGCCGGTGCCGACATGGTGATCGGCGAACGCCCGATCGAGGACACCCCGGAGTTCTCCGGTACGAAGAAACGACTCCAGCGCACTGGTTCGTGGGTCGTCCGCAAGTTCTCCGGCACGTCGGTCCGCGACGCCGCGAGCGGGTTCCGTGCGTTCAGTCGCGACGCTGCGCTGCGCCTGCAGGTGTACGGCCGGTACAGCTACACCATGGAGACGTTGGTGCAGGCCAACGCCGAAGGACTGCGCGTGACGGGCGTGCCGATCCGCACCAACCCGCAGACCCGGCCGTCGCGGCTCGTCAAGAGTTCGATGCAGTACGTGCGTCGGTCGGCGCAGACGATCGTGCGCAGCTTTGCGATCTACTACCCGTTCCGGTTCTTCTTGCTGGTCGGGATGGTGCCGTTCCTGCTCGGCATGGCGTTGCTGATCCGTTGGCTGACGTTGTACGTGGTCGAAGACGTGTACTCGCCACGGTTGCCCAGCCTGATCATGGGCGCGGTCCTGACGATCGTCGGCGTGCAGTTGTGGGTCGTCGGCTTCCTCGGCGATCTCCAGGCGGCGACCCGGCGGCTCCTCGCCGAGGCCCGCGTCCGCGACCGTCGCCGAGCCCTCGACGAGCACCGCGACGGCTGACCGTCACCAGCCCCGATCGACCCACTCCTGGAGGTGCGGTCGCTCGGCACCGATCGTGGTGTCGACGCCGTGGCCCGGCAACACGATCGTGTCGGCCGGGAAGGTGAAGAGTCGGTTGTCGATCGAGTCGATGATCGTGGTGAAGTCGCCGCCCTCGAACGAGGTGTTGCCGGGGCCGCCCGGGAACAGGGTGTCGCCCGTGAACAACAGGGGAGTGTCGGCGAGATCGAACGAGATCGAACCGGGGGTGTGGCCGGGATTGTGGATCGCGTGGAGGCGGAGCCGTCCGACCTCGATCACCTCGGCGTCGTCGAGGAACACGTCGTAGCCGCAGTTCTTCAGCATCGGTGCGTCGGCCGACGTGACACCGACCTCGTAGCCCGCCTCGCGGAGCTGGGACACGGCGCCGATGTGATCCCAGTGGCCGTGCGTTTCGAGCACGCGTCGGACGCCGAGGCGCTGACACAGTTCGAGCAGCAGCTCGTGCTCGTTGGCGGCGTCGATCAGCACCGCCTCGCCGGTTCGGCGACAGCGGACGATGAACACGTTGTTGTCGAACGACCCGACGACCACCCGGTGGACCTCGACGTCGCCGTTCGCCCAGTGCAGTGTCGTCGACGGGATGTCAGCCATGTCGTGCATGTTCTCACGTCGAGGCGGGCGTGTCCTGGCTGAACGTGTTGACCCACCGCCCGTCGATCCGCTGCCACAGCGACGACACGTACATCCGGTGCAGCTCGTCGGAGCCCGGCCGTCGGAACCGGGCTTCGTAGCACAGCAGGTGGGCGTCGTCGCCGAGCTCGATGTCGTGGGATCGCTC
>JBPEWX010000344.1:0-1724 GCA_052032235.1 Ilumatobacter sp.
GATCATGTCGACGCCGTGCTCGGCTGCGCAGGCCATGGCGGCCGTCAGCCGCTCGGCCGCTTCACCCTCGTGCGGTTCGCGCCAGCGGGCACGGAGGAACGGGTCGTCCTTCGGCGCGTACATGAACGTGTTCATCCGTCGGCTCGCGACGAATCGGATCATGTCGAGGCGCTCGTCGTGGGTCCACGGCGTGCCATAGAACCCTTCGATCACCCCGCGACGGTTGAAACCCGGCGTCACGACGCCGTCGGGACATCGCCGGTCGGCGATGTCGTGTGCGGCCCATCGCACCCCGCGGAGCGTGACGGCGTCGATCGTCCACCCTTCGTCGTCTCGGACGATTCGGTACGACTCTTCGGTCGGGAGCCGGTCGGTCAGGAGCTCGGCGGCGCCGACCCGGCGAACGGTGACGATCTGGTCGTCCGGCACGCCGATCAGGTCGAACACCTCGGCGACGGCCTCGTGCGACATCGACTCGTCGGCGTGCTCGACCGTGAGCCCGGAACGGCGGGACGTGCTCACAGCGCCCTCACCCGCCCCCGGAAGCGCTCGATGAGCCGTGCGTTGACCTCGTCGCCGCCGGTCACGTTGCTGCTCGTGAACACGTCGGGCGGTTCGCCGTTGCGTGCTCCGCACTCGGCGGCGGCGATCGCGATCGCATGGACGATCGCGGCGCCGGTGATCGTCGACAGCGGTCCCATTCGGATGTCGTCGCCGATCGTCACGGCGGCGTCGCCGACCGGGACGTGGTTGTCGATCACGACGTCGGCGTACGTCGTCAACTGCTCCGTCGCCCGGGTGGCGCCTTCGGCGGCGGTGTGTTCGCGGGACACGATCGCGACGACCGACACACCGGCCGACGCGGCTCGCCGGGCGACGTCGACGACGACGGCATTACCACCCGAGTTCGATGCCACGACGAGGACGTCGCCGGCGGTCAAGCCGCTCGCCTCGAACACGTGGGAGCCGCGATCGGGATCGCGTTCGGCGTCGGTGCTCTTGCTGGCCGATCGGTGCAGCATCAGGTCGTCGTGGAAGATCGGGTTGACGGCGGCGAGCCCACCGGCCCGGTAGAACATCTCGGCGGCGAGCAGACTCGAATGACCGGTTCCGAACGCGTGGACGAGGTGGCCATCGGCGATCGAGGTCGCGATCAAGGCGCCGGCGCGCTCGATGGCGTCGCCCTCCGAGGCCGCGAGATCGGCGAGCGTCGTCGCGGCTCGGTGGAGATAGGAGGCCCAGGCCGGGCCGTCGTCGCTCATGGGTCGATCCGTTCGATGAGGGCTGCGTAGGGGCCCGGGCGCTCGGCGATGGCGAGCGCGCCGGTGAGTGATGCATCAGCGGCGGCGACGTCGATGCGCAGACCGGGTCGTGCCCGCCCGACGGCCCGACGCACGCCGGCGAGGTAGTCGTCGCGACCGGTCATCAACCGGCCGGTCACCGCGACCTCGTCGGTGCTGCTGATGCGGGCCGCCGCCGTGATCGTCAGGCCGAGTCGTCGGGCGGCGTCGTCGGTGATGGCGACCGCCACCGCGTCACCGTCGGCGGCATGATCGAGGACGACCGTCGCGAAGTCGGCGAGCGTGGCGACCGGTCGCTCCTGCTGATGGATCCGGTCCGCCAAGTCGTCGACGCCGGCGAAGCGTTCGGCCGCGGCGTCGAGCAGTGTCGTGGCCGACCCCCGCCCGTCGTTGGCCGCCAACGCGGCTCGGACGCCGCGACTT
>JBPEWX010000345.1:0-3118 GCA_052032235.1 Ilumatobacter sp.
GTTTTCCCTTGCGACTCGTACACCAGTTCGGCTATCCTCTGAGTACCGACTTCCCCTTCTTTCACCTCACCGAAAGGAGGAACCCATGCCACCGAACGATCCGACCAGATCGATCGACCAGGCACTCAGCATGGTCAGCAACACCGACCCCGACGTCCTCGACAGCGACGAGCTGGCGGGATACCTGGAAGCCATCGCCACGATCCGTTCGTGGTGCGACGCACGCCAGGTGCGAGCCACCCGTCGGCAACGGCAGTTGGCGTCGGAGGGTCGAGCGTCGCAGCCCGAGCACGCACTCTCCGACCACGGCCGGCAGTCGTCGAAAGACGCCAAGGCAGCAGCCGAACGGGAAGAGGTGTGCACGTCGATGCCGTCGTTCGAAGACGCACTCGACGACGGCACGGTGACCGCCGGTCATGTCGACGCGATCGCCAACGCGACCCGCAACCTCGACGACGCCGAACGCGCCGAGTTCGTCGGCGAGGCCGAGTCGCTGCTCGCCGAGGCACGCGAGCAGGGCGTCGACCGGTTCGGCAAGGGATGTCGCGATCTCGCGAAGAGCATCCGGGCCCGGCACAACGCGCAGGCCGCCGAGGACGAACTCGAGCGGCAGCGGGCGCAGTCGAAGGTGACCCGCTGGACCGACGAGACGACCGGCATGCACAAGACCCTGATCGAGTGCGATCCGGTCACCGACCGGGCCATCTGGTCCGCCATCCAGTCCGCACGCGGTCGGCTCCGACGGCGATCACAGCAGACCGCCGGCCCGAAGCCGACGTGGGATCGGCTCACCGTCGACGCCGTGGTCGATGCGGTGACCGACGGGCAGGGCGCGAACAGCCGACTCGTCGTCCACGTCGACCTCGCCAACCTGACCGACTCGGCCGGGTCGCTCTGCGAGACCGACTCCGGAACGCCGATCCCGATCGAGACGATGCGACGCCTCGCCTGCGAGGCCGACATCATCCCGGTCGTGCTCGACGGCGCGGGTGTCGCGCTCGACGAAGGACGGGCGAAACGGCTCGCGACGGCCGAACAGCGCACCGCCATCGAGGCGATGCACGCCACGTGTGTGTTTCCGGGGTGCACCGTCGGCATCGACGACTGCCGCATCCACCACACGACTCCGTGGCAACACGGCGGCAACACCGACCTCGACGATCTGGCGCCGGTGTGCGAGACGCATCATCACCTGGTCCACGAGGGCGGCTGGGAGCTGTCGCTGCTGCCCGACCGAACCGCCACCTGGACCCGCCCCGACGGCGCGACCCACTGGACCGGCCCCACCAACGACCGCACCAACCCCGCCGCCTGATCGAGATGTTGCATCGAATCGTCCCGACGGAGGGGGCCACGCCGACCGCGCCGAGCCCGACCGGGGTAGCCGTGCTGCGGTGCGACGACGTGCTGCGAGGGTGACCTCGTCCCCGTCCCCGGCACCGTGGTCGAGGATCGACCTCGCGGTGAATCGGTTCAGTCGATGCTGTGGCGGTAGCGACCCGTGTCGAGGTAGGCCTGCAACTTCGTGGCCGAGCGGGCCAGGTAATCGGGGGCGATCGCACGGATGTCGGCGGTGGTGATGCTCAGGACGTCGCCGGCCAACACCAGGTTCCGAGCGGCGATGACCGCTTCCAGATGCTCCTGCTCGTAGTCGGGCAGGGGTCGAACCGACGCGTACCCGTCGAGCAACGCCTGCTCGATCGGGTCGTCGTCGCGCAGGTAGTACAGCGAGATCGCCAGGTCGTGGACCGGCGTGCCGACGCACGCGTCGTCGAAGTCGAACACGGCGACCCGCTTCCGCAGCCACTTGACGTTCTCGCCGTGCAGGTCGGCGTGGATCGGGGCACTCGGATGCGACGGGTCGGCTCGCAGCTGCGCGATCAGTCGGCCGACCCGGTCGTGCACCGCGGCGAACACCGCCCGCTGCTCGGCGGTGGTGACCGACCGGTCGGCAGCGACGACGGCAGCCATCTCGTCGATCGGGGCGTCGACGTCGGGCAGCGAGGCGCCGGCGGGCAGCGCCCACCGGGACACGTGGTCGTGCAACGTCGCCATCGCTGCGCCGAGGGCACGGGCCCCGTCGGGATCGGGGTCGCCGAGGTCGCGACCCGGCAGCCACGACATGAGCAACGCCGGCAGGTCTCGTCCGAGGTCGTCGCTCCACACCGTGGTGCGCAGGTCTCCGTTGCTGGTGGGCACGGGCGCCGGCACCGAGATCCGCTCCCCCACGATCGGGTCGGCGGCGAGCGCCGACAGCCAGGCCGCCTCGGCAGCGAGGTGCTCGTCGGTCCGGCGACTGTTCACGTTGAGCCGCAGGGCGAACGTGCGACCGTCGGTCGTGTCGACTCGGAACGTGGTGTTGTAGCCGTGCAACAGCAGGCGGAGCCGCGCGGTGTCGACCGGGTACGCCTCGAGCGCTCGCTCGGCGACGCGGCGGAGTCGAGCGACCTGGGAGCGGGTCGAACGCTGCTCGAACGGCAGATCGGCGATCCGATCGGCCCGCGAATCGTCGGCAGGCACGGCGTGGGTCACGACGGCGACGGTACCGGTTCGGGCTGGCGCGAGGCGTTGGGGTTCCGATCCGGGTCCCGATAGCCTCAATGCGCTGTGTGATGGACGCAGATCCGGACATCCGGATCGTCGTCCACCGCACGCATCGATCGCACAGAACACACGAAACACCAAGGTAGGGATCGTCCCGTGGCCAACATCAAGAGCCAGAAGAAGCGCAACATCACCAACGAGAAGGCCCACGAGCGCAACAAGGCCGTCCGGAGTGAGATGAAGCAGCGCACCAAGAAGGCGCTCACCACCGGTGACGACGCCGACGTCCAGGCCGCCATCAAGCGGATCGACTCGGCTGCCCAGAAGGGCGTCATCCACAAGAACACGGCGGCCCGCAAGAAGAGCCGCCTCATGAAGCAGGTCAACGCAGCCAGCTGACCTCGCTCGGTGCCCGGCGACACCTGCCGGCGCCAATCAGTGCGATCGAACACGAAGCCCGGGCCACGTGCCCGGGCTTCGTCGCGTCCCGAGAACCGACGAGCCACGCCACGCCGCCGACGCATCCGACAGCCCTCGTGCAGGGCGCCAGCGCGAAGCCGGTGAGCGAGGGGAA
>JBPEWX010000346.1:0-4709 GCA_052032235.1 Ilumatobacter sp.
TCGCGGTCGGCCACGACGACGTGGGCCCCTTCGGACGCCAGGCGGAGCGCGATCGCCCGACCGTTCCCGATGGCGATGTCGTCGCCGTCTGCGGCCGGGCCGTCGCTGCCGCCGCCGAGCACGAGCGCGACGCGGCCGACGAAGCGGCGGCAGCCGTGGTCCATCAGTAGCTCCGCGGGAGGCCGAGCACGTTCTGGGCCAGGTAGTTGAGCGTCATCTCCTGGCTGACCGGGGCGATCCGCATCAGGCGGGCCTCGCGCCAGTAGCGCTCGACGTGGTACTCCGATGCGTACCCGACGCCACCGTGGGTCTGCATGGCGCGGTCGGCGGCCATGAACCCGGCCTCGGCGGCGAGGTACTTGGCGGTGTTGGCCGCCTCACCACAGCTGAGCCCGTTGTCGTAGCGCCAGCCGGCGAGCAGCACCATCTGCCACGCCGCCTGCAGTCGGGCGTACGCGTCGGCGAGCGGGTGGCTGAGTGCCTGGTTGGAACCGATCGGGCGACCGAACACCTCGCGCTCGCCGGCGTAGGCGACCGCTCGTCGGAGGGCCGCTTCGCCGATGCCGATCGCCTCCGCGGCGATCAGGATGCGCTCGGGGTTGATCCCGGACAGGATGTGGTGGAAGCCGCGCCCTTCTTCGCCCACCATGCGCCAGTCCTCGACCGGCAGATCGTCGTAGAAGGTCTCGCCGGTGGTGACGGCGTTACGCCCGAGCTTCTTCGTCGGACGGATCTCGACGTGGTCGGGATCCATGTCGGCGAGGAAGAGCGTGAGGCCGCCGAACCGATCGTCGGGATCGGTCCCGGTGCGGACGAGGATCAGGATGACCTCCGACTCGAGCGCCTTCGTCGTCCAGATCTTCTGTCCGGAGATCCGCCACGATCCGTCGTCCTGACGGGTCGCACGGGTCGAGATCTGTGATGTGTCGGTGCCGGCGTTCGGCTCCGTGACGCCGAACGCCACGTGCAGATCGCCCGCCGCCGCACGCGGCAGATAGGTCTCCTTCAGGCGGTCGTTGCCGAACTTCACGACCGGCTGCAGGCCGAACACCGTGAGGTGCATGGCGCTGCAACCGTTCATCGCCGCACCCGACTTGGCGACCTCGCGCATGAGGATCGCCGCCTCGGTGATGCCCCGACCGCCGCCGCCGTACTCCTCGGGGAGCGCCATACCGAGCCAGCCGTCCTCGGCCATCGCGCCGTAGAACTCCCACGGGAAGCGGTGCTCTTCGTCGCACGACGCCCAGTACTCGTCGCCGAAGTCGGCGCACCGTTTGGCGACCGCGTCGGCGATCAGTTCGTGGTCGTCGTTCGGGGTGAAGTCCATCAGCTCGCTGCGGCCTTGGTGCGGGCGACGTCGAGCAGCTGGGCGCCGAAGTCGGCGTCTTCGTACGGGAGCATGTGTGCCATGCCGTCGACAGTACGGACATCGGCGTGGGGCAACGAGGCGGACCACGCGCCCGCGAGCGACGGCGGCACGACGCCGTCGGCGCTGCCGAACCAGATCGTCGTCGGGATGTCGGCGAGGCGGTAGGCGCGGCCGACCACGTTCGTGTCGGGGATCGGGAACAGGTAGCGGCTCGTGGATCCGAGCACCTCGACGCGTCGGATGGCGGCGAGACCGCGGTCGTGGGCGTCGACGGGCGGCGGGAAGTGCTCGAGCACCAGGTCGCTCGCCGGATCGGCGTAGAGGTGCGGGTACAGATCGCGTGGCATCAGGGCGAAGAAGTCGACGCCGGGATCGTCGGTGTCGAACATGCCGAACGGGGTCGCGAGGGCCAGGCCGGCCACCGACGACGCCTGCTGGATCGCCATCTCGACGGCGAGGGCGGCGCCGAGGCCGTGACCGGCGAGAACGGGACGGCCGACGTCGAGCTGGTCGAGCGCCCACCACGTCGCCGTGGCGAGATCGGCGATCGAATCGAAACGGTCACCGCCCGGCGAGACGCAGAAGCCGGGCAGGTGCACCTCGACCACGTCGAGGTGCTCGGCGAGGGCGTCACGGCCGGGGACGCCGGACAGCGCGCCGTACTCGCCGTGCAACCAGACGAGGGTCTGGGCCGACGGGTCGCCGGTGCGGTCGACGGCGATGGACGTGCCGGGGATCGGGATGTCGAGTTCGATGCGTTCGCTCATCGGGCAACCTCTCGGGCGACGGGGTCGACGTGGGTGGGTTGGAAGCCGTCGATGGGTCGCGGCCACCAGTTGTGTTCGTGCTCGTCCGCGAACATCGTCTGCAGACCGGGCATCACCTTCTCGGAGAAGAGGTCGATGTTGTGCTTGGCGAGGTCCTTCGGCATCGAACCGATGTGCATGAGCAGCACCCAGTTGCCGATCGACGACTGCTTCGCCGCCGCCTCGAGGCGCTCGCGCACCGTGTCGGGACCGCCGCCGATGACGATGCCCTTGTCGATGAAGTCGTCCCAGCCGTACGACTGGGCCGCGGCGAAGGAGTCCGGTCGGCTCGCCTTCTCGGCACCTTTGGCAGGGAGCACCTCTTCGAGCGACCGGACGGTCTTGTAACCCGGGGCCTCGGTGAAGCCCGGATAGATGTGGGTGCACTTCTGGTAGAAGTACTGGACGTGCGGCTCGTACAGGCGACGGGCCTCCTCGTCGGTGTCGGCCACCATCACCAGCTGCACGATGCCCGAGCGGTACGGGTTGCGCTCGCGGCCGGCGAGCTCGACCCGCGACCAGTACTTCTCGAACATCTGCGACGCGAAGTCGGCACCGAAGTACGAGAGCAGGAAGAACGGTGCGTCGAGCTCGACGGCGAAGTCCATCGTCTCGACCGAGCCGCTGCCCGGGATCCAGATCGGGGGGTGCGGGTTCTGGAGCGGCTTGGGCCACGGGTTGACGTAGCGGAGCTTGCTGAAGCGGCCGTTGTGGGAGAAGACCTCACGTGAGGTCCAGGCCTTCCGGATCAGCTCGAAGCCTTCGCGGTGCTGTTCGCGCATGGTGGCGGGCTTCACGCCGTAGGCGAAGTTCGAGTCCTGGCTGCTCCCCAGGGGGAAGCCGGTGATCAGCCGACCGCCGCTCATCACGTCGAGCATCGCGAGTTCCTCGGCGATGCGGATCGGCGGGTCGTAGAGCGGAACGGCGTCGCCCATCACGAGCAACTTGGCGTCGGTGTCGGTCATCCGGCGCGACAGGGCGGCGCCCATCATGTTCGGGCTCGACATGAGGCCGTAGGCGTTGCTGTGGTGCTCGTTGACGCCGATCGCGTCGAAGCCCTTGACCGCGGCGTACTCGAGTTCGTCGAGGTAGTCGTTGTACAGCTGATGGATGCGCGGAACGTCCTGCACCTCCGGCGGGATGTCGACCCACACGCTGCGGTATCGATCGCCGAAGTCGTCCGGCAAGCCGTCGAACGGCATGAGATGGAAGTACGTGAACTTCACCGGTTGATCCCTCCCAAGATCCGGTCGGTGCCGAACACCAACCAAGCAGTTGCTCGGTAACCTAACGCAGCTCGAACGAGCCGGTCAATCCCGAGCGCGAATTCCGTGGGTCAGTCGGTGCTGCCGAGCCAGTCGGTCAGCACGGCGAACTCCTGCTCGACCGCCTCGACGACAGGGGCGTCGGTCGGGTCGAGGATCGTGTCGACGTTGGCCAACACCGACTCGGGCGTCGGTGCCTCGTCGAACCAACCGCGCGTTTGCGCCGAATGGACTCGGGCGACGCGGCCACCGGCAGCGAGCAGCAGCTCGCCGTTCAGCGGGCACGACTCGTGAGCGAGCATCGCCACCACCGGCGAGACGAACGACGGATCGAGCCGATCCGCGAGCGGGCCGAGTACCTGCTCCGTCATGCGGGTGCGGGCGCCGGGAGCGATGGCGTTCACCTTGATGTTGCGACGACCGCCCTCGATCGCCAGGGTCTTGGTGAGCCCGATCAGCCCCGCCTTCGCGCTGGCGTAGTTCGCCTGACCGAAGTTGCCGAGATACCCGGCGACGGAGGTCGTCATGACGACGCGGCCGCCGTTCTGCTCACGCAGGTGTGGCCACGCGGCACGGGTCACCCATGCGCTGCCGTACAGATGGACGTCGAGCACCTTCTGCATGTCGGCCGGATCGAGCTGATGGAACGTCTTGTCGCGCAGGATGCCGGCGTTGTTGACGACGATGTCGATGCGACCGAACTCGTCGAGAGCCGTCTGCACGATCTGCGCTGCCGACTCGGGCGTCGAGACGTCGTGATGGTCGGCGACGGCATGGCCGCCCGCAGCCGTGATCTCGGCAACGAGTTCCTGTGCCGGCGACGCACCCTCTTCGGCCGAGCCGTCGAGCGACCCACCGACGTCGTTGACGACGACCATGGCGCCACGCGCCGCGAGCAGTCGTGCGTGGGCGGCGCCGAGGCCGCGACCGGCGCCGGTGATGACGGCGACCGCGCCGTCGAAACGGAGTTCGTTGTTGTCGGTCATGGAATCCCCTCGAGATCGTCTGGGCGCAACGTAGCCAAGCAGATGCTTGGCGCACGAACCCAACCTAGCATTTGCTTGCCTGCGGTTGGAGGGGTAGCTTGCGGATCGTGGGGAATGCCGGGACCATCATGTCGCCCGACGAGGCACTGCGCCTGATCGAGCCCGACGCCAAGGTCGTCGCCGCTCCGGGTTGCGGGAGCCCGACGACGCTGCTCGGCGCGCTCGCGCGCCGATCGCACGAGGTCCCGGTGACGCTCTATCTCGGCCTGCAGGTCGACGACTA